>JAQWLN010000118.1 GCA_029247265.1 Fuerstiella sp. | reverse complement strand
GGTGGGATCGATATGGCGGGACGTTTGGAAAGCAGATCAGGGATTATCTATTGATATTAACTCAACGCGCGCTGTATGCCGAGCAATTCGGCGGAAGCGTTTCAGTTTCTGCCGATCGTTTGGTTATGATCCAACCGGCAGCAACTCCTCCCATTTGTCTTAAAGGTAGAATATGTATCGCCATCTCATTGCAGCGTCGATGTTCGTCGTTGCGTTGTGCTGTCAGGTTGTCAGTGCTGACGTGCAACCGCATCCGAATATCGTCTTCATCATGGCGGACGATTTGGGTTGGGCTGATGTTGCCTTTCATGGCGGCAATGCGCCGACCCCTCATCTTGACCGTCTGGCAACGGCAGGACTGGAACTCGCACAACATTATGTCGCTCCCGTGTGCAGCCCGACCAGGAGTGGTCTGTTGACCGGCAGATGCTGGAGCCGATTCGGAGTCACCACTCCGACAAACGAACTGGCGCTGCCCACCGATACGGTCACGCTGCCACGAGCACTGCAGACACGTGGCTACGACACGTGTCTTGTCGGCAAGTGGCATCTGGGCTCACTGCCAAAGTGGGGGCCGAATCATTTTGGTTTCGACTATTCCTACGGTTCGCTGGCCGGAGGCATCAGTCCATGGAATCATCGATACAAGAAGGGCGACTATTCTGTCACGTGGCACCGCAACGAACGTCTGATTGAAGAACCCGGACACGTCACAGACTTGCTCACGGATGAAGCTGTGCAGTGGATCGAGACACGGGGGTCGGCGCCATTCTTCCTGTACGTTCCGTATACGGCCGTCCATCTGCCGATCAAAGAACCGGACGAGTGGCTGCGGCGGGTGCCGAAGTCAATTACCGGCGACGTTGCTCGACAGTACGCAGCGTGCATTATGCATCTGGACGACTCTGTTGGGCGGATCATCAACGCGTTAGAGAAAGGCGGCGTGCGAGATGACACGCTGCTGGTTTTTACGAGCGACAACGGCGGCAGCACTGCAGAAAACAACGACCTGAAATATCCTGACGACAATTGTCCGAATGGCAGGCTGACCGGCAATAATCTTCCCCTGCGAGGCAAAAAGGGCGACGTTTACGAAGGTGGCACGCGAGTCCCCACGATCGTCTCGTGGCCCGAACATGTGGAACCGGGGCGAGCGCACAGCCCCACTCAAATCACCGACTGGATGCCCACGTTTTGTTCGCTGGCTGGGTTCGAAGCTGACAGTAACCTGAAGTGGGACGGAACGGACCTGACACAGTTACTGGTCAACCAAACCCCGTTGCCAACACGTCCGATTTACACGGCTGGTCCGCGCTGGCGAGCGAGTTCACTTCATTATGGAGACTGGAAACTTGTTGTGTCAGGCGAAGGGCAGAATCGAAAGGTGGAACTGTTCAACATTGCTGCCGACATCGGTGAGTCAAAGAATCTGGCTGACGCCGAACCGAAACGTACGATACAGATGCTGGAACGACTGCAGCAGGCCGCGAAGCGAGACCGCGACGCGGTGGCCAAATGACGGCTGGTCACAAGCAAGAGGTCGTGACCATTTGGTGACGATGGATTTCGGATGCAACGACTGATTACAACACGAACCGGGAGTTATCAATGACCGTACCCTCGCGACGCAGTGACTTGAACCGTCGACTGTTCCTTCAACGCTCCATCGCGGCCGCCGCGGCGGCAGGCCTGGCTGGCGAACAGACGGCAGTCAATGCAGCAGAGCCCGACGCAGAGGTCATCGATATTGGTTCTCGACGAGAGCTGTTTGTCGATGAATACCTGATTGATCGATTTACCGGCAATGCCACGCAGCGACTGCACCATCCGGTTCCGAAGGAAGTCGCAATCGTGCATGATGCGCCGTGGGAAGGGACCGGATCCGGCTATCACAGTGTGTTTCAGGATGGTGATCTGTATCGCATGTATTACAAAGCGTGGCACCTTGAAGTCGGACAGGGCAAACTGGATACCGGTCGCCATCCGCTCTTCTGTTGCTATGCAGAAAGCGACGACGGTATCGTCTGGCGAAAGCCGATGCTGGGTCTGCACGAATTCCGGGGATCGAAGGAAAACAACATCACAATGGCCAGCGGCCAAGTCGGTGCTCTGAATGTCGATGCGGGCCACCCTGCTGTTTTCAGGGACGAAAACCCCGATGCACCCGCCGATGCCCGCTACAAGGCGATCTTTCGATCGAGCAAGCCAAACGGACTGCTGCCATTTAAGTCGCCTGACGGATTGAACTGGTCTCCGATGACCGATGCTCCCGTTCTGCATGGTCTGGGCGCATTCGATTCGCAGAACCTGGCGTTCTGGGACGCCAATATCGGCAAGTACCGAGCTTACTGGCGGATCTTTACGGCCGGTGTCACCACCGACAAAGAATGGAAGCCAGGTGGTATCCGAGCCATCCGGACTTCGACATCGGATGACATGATCAACTGGAGCCCACACACTGACGTGACCTACAAGGATTCTCCGTCACAGGAACTCTACACGAACCAGATCAAACCGTATCACCGAGCACCGCATATCCTGATGGGCTTTCCGGCTCGATACATAGATCGAGGCTGGTCAGAATCCATGAATGCTTTGCCGGCTTTGAAAGAACGGGAATTACGTGCTTCATCAAGTCCGCGATATGGAACCGCGGTTACAGACGCGATGTTCATGACCAGTCGTAATGGCACGAAGTTCACTCGCTGGAATGAAGCATTCCTGCGACCGGGCATTGAACGTCCCGATGCGTGGCATTATGGGCATCAATACGTTGGCTGGCATCTGGTCGAAACGAAGTCGCAGCTGAATGGTGCGGCCAACGAGTTGTCACTGTACGCCACGGAAAGTTACTGGCATGGTAAAGGCAGCGCTCTGCGACGGTACGCTCTGCGACTCGACGGTTTTGTGTCTGTCAACGCTCCGGACGCAGGCGAAAACGAACTGATAACGAAGCCCCTGACGTTTACCGGCTCTGCACTGCATCTGAACTTCGCGACTTCAGCGGTGGGAAATGTCCGCGTTGAGTTACAGAATCCTGACGGGACGCCGATCACGGGTTATGGACTGGATAGCTGCCATGATCTGTTTGGAGACACCGTGGATCGGGTCGTCGGCTGGAGAGGTGGCCAGGACGTCAGCGATCTAAGTGGCAAGCCCGTGCGACTGCGAATCGAACTGCGTGATGCCGATCTCTATTCTTTCCAGTTCGCCAGTTCGCGACCCAACTGAGTCGCAAGATCGCAGTCTCGTCGTGCAGGCAGTCTTATCGTAGGTCAGGTTCCCACCGGACGAGTATGGCTATTCGACCGGTGGAACCGGCCCTGCCACTTACCACTGTTGCCGTCGGCCGCTTTTTACGCGGCATTTTAGTGTCGGATGTTCCCGCACCGTAATCAATAGAGGTCGCGCACTCCGTTCTTCAGGCCATAAACCTGCAGTACTTCAGCTTCACTCAGCACTCGATTGAACACGGACAGATCATCCATGTGCCCGACATAGGAAGCGCCCAGAACCAGCAGTACCTGGGAGGGATCCCAGCCAAAGGTCAGGTCCCAGTCCTCGATCGATCCCTGCAGCTGTCCGTTCAGATACAGGCGCCCGACGCGTGGTTTGTTCCTGTCGTTGACATTTTCAAGCGTGAAGACCACGTGTGTCCATGCATCTCGGGAGAACGGTGCGTTTTCGACCTGCACCATGGGACGCTTGCCGAAGGGAATGTCGGCCCACGACACGTTGGTGGGGTTCCAAATTTCAAACAGAGGGCGGATTGCGTAGCGGAAGTACCGCGGGCGTTCGTCCTTTGACCATTCCAGAAAGATGAATCCTTTCTTTCCGTCGTCGCCGACAATCTGCACGGGGTCGCAGTAGCCAGGTTCCAGGTCTTTGTCCGGATTCAGACGCAGCCACACCGATACTGTGGTGTTCCAGCTGTCACCGTTGTAACCCAGCGCTCCAGAGTTTTTGAAGGCAGGACGAAAACTGTTTTTCTTTGTGAAATGCAGGCCGTTTCCAAAACGGCCGGCTTCCGGTGTGACATGAACGTCGTCCGTCGCTGCGGCATGCAGCAAAGTTTTACTTTTGCGAACATAGCTGGTTCTGTCACCGCGTGAGAAATCAGCATCCAGCCCATCATCGAATGAAGCGTGCAGGCTCAGAGCGTTTGGCAGGCTGCCCTGTTGTTTGGCGGCAGTCTGGAGAATCTGCTCTGCTTCGTCTTTCCCGATCTCCCTTACAAACAGATTTCGCCAGCGGATTTCACCACCGTGCGTCTGCAGCATGATGGGCCCTTTTTCGGGGAGTGGCTGTTTGCGATCCCAGAAGTTTTCCATCACAGCGCCATCGACGACGAGTTGTTGATTCAGCCACACCCATGTGCGGCCTCCGAGCTGGCGGATGCGAAACTGATTCCACTGGCCGAATGGCCTGTCAGCCTTCACCATCGGATCGCGTCCGGAGGCTCCTGGCGTATTATTGAACAGACCGCCGGAGCCAAGATGAGGCTTGCGTGTTGGCCGCTTCGGATCAAAGGCCTGACCGCTGTCCCAGATCTGCACCTGCGGCGTGCCCCGCAGATAAATGCCGCTGTCGGCTTTGGGTACTGTCTTGTATTCGATCAGGAATTCCATATCTCCGAATTGTTCGTCGGTGGTCGCATAGGGGCCATGGCCGTCGTTGACGAATTCTCCGTTCTCAACGGTCCAGTGCTGCGGGAACTCTTCTCGCTGTTGCTTGATGTTGGCCTCTTTCTTGTCTCCTGTGAGTTTCGCCGACCGATGAGGATTCAGTCCGTGCCAGCCGTCCAGATTCTTACCGTTGAAAATGGCGCGAAATCCGTCCGGTGGAGTGACATCGTCTGGCTGAACTATGGCCGGTGTCATGAAGGTAAGAACGGTCGCGACGATCAAAGTCCTGGTCATGCGCATGTTGCTGTTCCTGAGCAGAGATAGTTCAGGTGAACTGGTGGGTGGGATGATGTGGTGGAATGGCAGTCTATACTGACTTCGTGCTGCCAACGTACATGAGTTGGGCTGAGAATTCCAACGGTCCGGCGAAGCAGACCGGACATCGGTTACTTCGCACCGACTCGTTCACGCCATTTCTGGTAGTCGTGAGACATTGTTTTCACTCGATCGGGAAACTGCTGAGCAAGGTTGTTTGATTCACCCGGATCGACGGACAGGTCATACAGTTCCCAGTCGCGGTCGTCACGGAGTCGGACCAGTTTCCAATGTCCGTCGCGGATTGCTCGGCCACGATTGCAGTTCCATGCCAGAATGTCGTGTCCGTCTCGCTGCTGGCCTTGAAAAATGGGCATCAGCGACTTTCCTTCCATCGGCACGGGGTTACGTCCCTTGAATTCGGCCGGATATTCGGCGCCCGCGGCATCCAGGCTGGTCGCCATGACGTCGATCACGTGTCCTGGCTGACGTGTCAGCCCTCCGCCTGTTTCGATGACCGCCGGCCAACGGGCAATCAGGGGCGTTCTGATTCCGCCCTCGTACGCCGACTGCTTGGTGTCTCGCAGAGGCGTGTTGCTGGTTGTCGCCCATGCCAGGCCGTAGGCTGCAAACGTGTCGTGTGGTCCCGGAAGACGATCAGGTCCGCTGCCACCTTTGATGGCAACACCATCTTTCCGCCATGCCGTTGTGGGTTTTGCACCGAAGCCAAAACCGCTGGTTGAAGGACGAAGTCCGCCGTCCGGCGCGGCGCCGTTGTCTGACAGGAACAGAACAAGCGTGTCGCGTTCCTTGCCGGTATCCCTTAACACAGTCAGTATTCTGCCGACACCCCGGTCGACGTTGGTGATCTGAGCCGCGTAGGCGGCCATTCGTTCTGCCTGCCAGTCCTGATGCTTATCGTCTTTCCATTCATGAATGGAAGCGGCTTCGGGGGCGAGTTCGCTTCCTGCGGGCAGCAGTCCCATTTCGTTCTGCCGCACCAGTCGAGTCTGTCGCCATTCGTCCCATCCGTTTTGTCGGTAACGATTTCTGTATGCGGCAATGTCTTTTTCACGTGCGTGCAAAGGCCAGTGTGGCGCGATGTACGCGACATATAAGAAGAATGGCTTGTCACCCGTTACGGCGTCTTCAAGAAATCGTGCCGCGTAATCGTTGAAGGCGTCGGTCATGAAGAAGCGGTTATCGGGAAAAGTCCACGGCTGATCGTCCAGATAGAAGTCGTTTCCGTGCACGGCGTGCCAATAGCTGATCTTTGCTCGGCAGTTTGGTCCGAAAAATCGGTCGAACCCGCGGTGAACGGCCAGGTCGCGTCCCTGCCATTTGCCCACCATCGCCGTGTGATATCCACTGGCCTGCAGCAACTCTGGAATCAACACACATTTTTGAAAGTCTTTGGGTTCGTTCCAGCGATCACCTCGATGACCTGCCTGCTGGCAATACAAGCCGGTTAACAGCGAAGCCCGCGTCGCGCCACACACGGCGTTGTTGTAGAACTGAGTGAACCGCAGTCCGTCCGCCGCCAGCGAATCAATATGCGGCGTTTCGATCTCTCCGCCGTAGCAGCCCAGGTCTGACCAGCCCATGTCATCGACCATAATCAGAATGATATTCGGGCGGTCGGCGGCAGACCCGACGGAGCACGCAACGAGAATTGGTAGAAGCAGAGTTCGACGTGTCATCGACCGGGATCCTGTTTGAAAAATCTGCTTGCCGCTACTTTCCGTCGCTGGATTGTAGATAGCGAAACAAATCACGCAGTTGTTGGGGATTGAGCTGCCGGTAGAGATTTGACGGCATCAGTGAAATCGGGGATTCGTGAATCTCTTCAATGTCGGATGTGGCAATCCTGATGGGTTGCTTGTTCTTACCGTCCGACAGAGCAACGACCGAATCATCGCGACCCACTGGAAGGCCTGTCAGCACACGCCCGTCGGTGGTTTGCACGATCACGCTGACGTATTCCCTGCGGATAACGCTGTCCGGATCAACCAGACTGATCAGCAGGTAGTTTCTATCCTTCCGATTGGCCGTCGTCAGATCCGGTCCGAGTTTTCTGCCTTCACCAAACAGCGTGTGGCAGGCGGCGCAGTGTTTGGTAAACAGCAGTTTTCCGGATGCCAGGTGGCCGGCTCGTGCATTCAGGTCGTTGTTCAGTCGACGGACTTCGGCCAGCTTTTCACCGGGTGTGGCCGAGCTCAGTCGTCCCCAGTGTTTGGCAACGATCGCGTTCAGTTCGGTGTCGTTCAGCAATGCCACCTGCCGCACCTGCTGCAACGATATTGACTCTGCCTTTATGTCTCCGCGTTCCACCGCTGTGAGTAACACACGAGCCGATGTGGGGCGCGAGAACAGGATGCTGCGAATCTGTGAATGCAGCCCGGAAGATGTATTTGATGTCGATGTCAGCAGGCCAATCAGACATGTTGTGACGTCTGGGTTTTCAAACCGGGCCAGAATCTTCAATGCGGCCTGGCGTACCGACACGGGCTGCTCGGACTGCACCAGCCGCTGAGCGGGGTCTGCGAGTACCGGATTGTTTGTGCCGGCCAGTAGTTCGAGCAGTTCGACTCGCCGGCTGACGTCGGATGAATCCCGAAAGGCTTCGCGAATGACGGAGTCGAATGCTGGTTGATGTTTCAGTGCGACAGCGAGCGCCGTCAGCACAAGACCATTGGGAGCAGCGTTCCACGCGGCTGACACGACCTGTGAGAATTCATGTTGCTGTGCCGTCGCTGCGAAGCTGGCTGCTACGGTCGCCGGCTGTTCTTTCCAGCCCTGCAGAACCGCTGACCACAAAGGTCGACGCGCGGCATTATCCGGAGCCGCCTGCAGCAACGTCGCCAGCGAGCGAAGGTTGTTCGAAGTGGCGGCTGCCGCGTAACGCCGAACCAGGCGGGGCAGCA
>JAQWLN010000035.1 GCA_029247265.1 Fuerstiella sp. | reverse complement strand
GGTCGAAGGCATTTGCGATCGAAAACTGCTGACAGGAAACAACTCACGGCTCAGCGTCCGATCATCCGTTTCGACTACCAATCGTGCACCAATTCCCCGGCTGTTGGACTGTCTGCCACGCAGCGACACACGCATCCAATTATGCTGTGGCCAACGGTTCTCGTAGATTCGCAATGGTCCACCTCCGCTGCTGCGGTAAATCAATTCAGGCATTCCATCTGCCGTGAGATCTGCCGCGACAACCGAGCGAGTATCGCTGTCGATGTCCGCGCCGGTCAGGTATGAGACATCCACGAAACGCCCATCCCCTGCATTCAGTACGACACGGTTTCTTTCAAACGCGCTCAGGTTGTTGTCGCCGACATTCCACGGATTGTCCATCCAGAATTCGCCAGCCTCATGGTCCAGCTCACCCAAAGCTGGCAGCAGCTGTTGTTGATCAAGTGGCTGTGTCACGACAGCCTGCCAAATACAGCGTCAACCGTCCGGTTTGCCGCGCACGTTCGACTTGAAACCCGCTGGCGCACACAAATCAAGAAGTCCGTTCCCGTCAAGATCGAACATTCCCGGACCGTAGGCCCAGCCGACATCTGCAACAATGTCCTCGCCGGGCATAACTTCGAACTGGCCATTTCCCTGGCCTCGGTACAACTTGTTTCCAGTGGTTGCCTCGCGAATCTGTTCGAACAGGTGGGATGGGTAATCTGCTGACTGAGTGTTGGCCATAATCCGGTTGCCTGCCTTTGAATACATGTTGGCCACCAGAATGTCGGTGTTTCCATCATTGTCGAAATCGCCGGCAGTGACGCCCATCGAAAACCCGCCAAACAGGGGATCGATCGTGGTCGACGAAAAACGACCTGCGGGCGTATTCATCATTAACGAGTTTCGTCCGAACTCGTTGATTGCAAATAAGTCCGGGCGAAGGTCGCCATCTGCGTCCAACCAGACGGCCGCGAAACAGGACGAACCATTACCGCCGGTATTGGTCGATTCTGTAACGTCCTCAAATTGCCAGTCCCCAAGATTTCTCCACAGGATATTGTCGATTCCGGTACCGCCGTCGATCCAGCGCACATTCTGGAGTCGTTCCTGTCCGGCCCTGTACACACCCCCGTGACACACATAAAGGTCCAGTCGCCCATCGAGGTCGTAGTCAGCAACGGCGTATCCGTTGGCCGGGGTGAGCAACAGATTCGTCCGTTCCGATACATCGCGAAACCGGCCCTGATCATTTTCAAAGAGACGATCTTCGACGATCAGATCGTCGTCCCCATCGCCGTCCAGATCGCACCAGCAGGACAAGGTCCACGCCATCGATTCACCGTCAGGTAATACCGGCAGGCCAACGGCTGACGTGACGTCTTCGAAACGACCATCACCGATCCCGCGATACAGGCGGACCCCTGCGTCAATGTCATCAATAAGCAGGTCAGTTGTCCCGTCTGAGTCGTAGTCCGAAAGATACACACCTCCCGTATTTGGCACGAAAGATCCATCGGTCGCCTGCCAGTTATCACGCATTCCGTCAAACTTGATCCCGCACGTATCGGTCATTTCAACCATTAACGCCTGACGAGATTCAGTCGCCCGTACCCGCTCGATGTCAAGATGACTAATCCAGCCCGTGCGATCCGGCAGGTCTGCGGTCACGAATTTCAGTTCGGCCCTGACTTCCATGGTAACTTCAAGAGGCCCGTTCCTGCCGACACCCGCCCGTCTGATCCGCCACCGACTTTCCCACGGGCCATCGAATTGTTTTCGTTCCTTCGGTCCGAGTCGCACAAGCCCAATGGAAATATCGGGGGAATCGTCGTCGCGAAATCCTGACTGCAATTCCCGAAGAACGGCCAACAGCCCTGCGTCGTCGGTCGTGCGCTGTGTGTCAGCTGACAGCGTCAGGTCGCGACTGGACACAGAAGGGTCAATATAATGGTCTATCCACTCAAGAGCCGGCACGGTCGCCTGAAAATCGTCGGCAAGATACGACAGCAGGTCCTCACCATCCGCGTTCGCCCAGGCATGCTTTATTCCTGGAAAACATTTCTGTTCCAGAATGAACGCCAGGTGCTCCAGATCCCAGATATACTGTCGTTCCTCAATCGGCAGAACAGGCTCGCTGACGGACAATTTGGGGGCTGAATCCGCGACGATGCCCAGGACTACAGGCTGTTTGTCGACAACGCGGCTGTACCACAGGACAGCCAGGACGGCAATCACCAAGAATGATATAACATACCCGAGTTTCGTCATTGATGTTTACTGTGACGCGGATGATAAAGGGCTAACAGGATTCCAGGCACGGCTGTCCGAACGAATAGCAGACGGTACAAGTACAGTATTGCGGCCGATTGTCCGTACGTCAATTTCCATATAGGGATCAGAATCAGGTCGGGTCGACGTATTTGCTCATATGCCCATGCGGCACCTGCAAGTTGTGCCCTCCTTTGACCAAGGTTAAACATGCCCGCGAAATGTCTGGCTATTGCTGCAATGCTGTTGTTTGGCTGTGGCACGTCATCACCGGCCCCGAAGCCATTAGACAGCCACGCCCAAATGCTCACGCATTTGGCCGACGTTGCCGCTAATGCCGAAGAAAGCCACCCGTTTCTCGGCAGCGGCACGCTTCCGGAACTTGAACATGAGCTCCACAACCTGCCCGGGTCGACGAAATCACAGTCAGGCGTGACTGCCCCGAAGAAAAGACTGGATCTGCATCTTCAAATCGGGGAAACACAATTACGTCTTGGCAGGACGACCGAAGCGATTCGGCACTTTGAAGGCGCTCTTGAAGCTGCAGTATCGGCAGAAGAAGGCACGGACGAGGGGTTGATGGAACACATCAGATTTCGCCTCGCCATCGCCTGCCTTCGCAAGGCAGAAGATGAAAACTGTGTTCAATGCCGAAACGGCGACAGCTGCCTGCTGCCGATTTGTGATGCAGGCGTTCATGAAAAGAGGTCCGGATCAGAACTCGCCGCCAGGCACCTTGACCGGATACTGCAGCTCAACCCGAAACACCTAAGCGCACGCTGGCTGCTGAATGTCGCACAGATGACACTTGGTCAATACCCCGACGCTGTGCCTGAACATCTGCGAATTCCTCTATCGGCATTTGCATCTGACGAACAATTCCCAAAGTGGCAGAACATTGCCTCCGACCGCAGCCTGGATCTGGTGTCGCTGTCCGGTGGTGTCGTGGCTGACGACCTGAATGGCGACGGATGGATAGACATTCTCGTATCAAGCTGGGAGCCAACAGGTCAGTTGCGTTGTTACCTTGGAACCGGTCACGGTCAATTTGTCGATCACACAGCTGAATCAGGACTTGTCGGGATCACGGGTGGGCTGAATCTGGTACAGGCCGACTACGACAACGATGGAGACGTTGATGTTCTTGTACTGCGCGGAGCATGGCTGGGAAGCGAGGGCAGGATCCCCAATTCGTTACTGCGGAATGACGGTCAGGCCGGCTTCCGTGACGTCACATTCGACGTCGGTCTGGGAAGACTCCATTTTCCGACTCAAACCGCTGCATGGGCGGACTATGACAATGACGGTGACCTAGATCTGTTCATCGGCAACGAGCAGTTTCCGTCACAGCTCTTCCGCAACGACGATACAGAACGCTTTGTTGACGTCGCATGGATTGCCAACGTTGATCTGTCAGCGGGTGTGAAGGGTGTCACGTGGGGTGACTACAACAATGACCGATTCCCTGACCTTTACGTGTCCAACCTCACGGGAAGTAACAGTCTTTTTCGAAACAACAAAGATGGAACATTTACTGACGTCGCTCAGCACCTGGGAGTGAGCAGTCCATCGCGAAGTTTCCCGTGCTGGTTCTGGGACTATAATAATGATGGCCAACTGGATCTGTATGTGTCGAGCTATTGGTCCAATCTCCATTACTTCGTGGCGGACTACATCGGCGAAGAACACGAAGCCGAAACAGATCGACTATATGCAGGAAATACAGACCATGGTTTTCGTGATGTCTCAGACGAAGTCGGGCTTGACCACGTTACTCTGCCGATGGGTTCGAATTTTGGAGACCTCGACAACGACGGTTTCCCCGACTTCTATCTTGGAACAGGATATCCTGCATACGAAGGCGTCATACCAAACCGAATGTTCCATAACAGGGCTGGTACCAGCTTTTCCGATGTGACAACACCAGGTGGCTTTGGGCACCTTCAGAAAGGACACGGGGTTGCATTCGCGGATTTTGACAACGACGGCGACCAGGACATATTCATCGAAATGGGAGGCGCCTTCGCTGGCGATGCGTTCTCGAACGCCTTATTCGAAAACCCGGGATCGGGACATCACTGGCTTAAGGTGATGCTGCAGGGAAACGAGTCCAACCGCCTGGGAATTGGCGTTCGAATCTGCGCCACCATTCCCGAACGACAGGGGACGAGGTCCGTGTATAAGTGGGTAAACAGCGGGGGCTCATTCGGAGCGAACCCCCTTTCGTGTCAACACATCGGCGTTGGTTCCGCAGACTCAGTTCAGACCCTTGAGGTCTATTGGCCAACAAGTGACACGACGCAACGGTTTACGAATGTTGATGTGGATCAGTGCCTTCGGATTGTAGAAGGAGAAGACACCTACCAGACAATCCCCGCACCGATTGACGGAGAGCATTGAACGCGCTGCCACCGCGTTGACTCTCAACTGCACCACGACGGAACTTAGCCGCAGGAGAGAATGGTTCGGGTTAATGAATTCAGGCAACAGCGACGCAACGGACTCTCAGCAGCAAGCAGGTTGATCGTTACGTATCGTGCAGTTTGACAGTCGCCGAATGTTGTTGGGCGTTGCCCGGACAACCACTTGATGGTGGTTGCCTGGCGCGAATGTCGAACGTATGATGTTTGGGTGGTGACACACACACTACCGTTATATCGACGAATGGAACGGAGCCGACAGTTGGGGAGCGAAAGGCTGCCCGTAACCTGACCGCCACAAAGTGGCCGACTATCGACACCTCCTTAATTGCTTCCATCTGTCTGCCCTCGGCAAATTCCCAATGGCAATCAGTGACATTCTAAATTCCCGTCGTCAGTTTCTCGCACAGGCAGGTGGTGGTGCGGGAATGCTGGCGTATTCGGCCATGGCATCGGGCGCTCCTGTCGCCGACGACGCCCAAACGGACATCGCCCCGCGCGCAAAACGAGTCATCTGGCTGTTTATGCATGGTGGCCCCAGCCATGTCGATCTGTTTGATCCGAAGCCGGCGCTCACAAGGTTTTCGGGGCAACCGCTGCCCGAAAGCTTCGGTAATGTGATGACCCGACGGGACGTCGCCAAAAATCCTCTGCTGGCACCTCTGAGACGTTTTCGACGTCGTGGACAATCGGGCCTTGAGGTGAGTGATTTTCTGCCTCATATCGCGGAACACGCCGACGACATCTGCGTCGTTCGATCGCTTCACGGAGACAGTGTCAATCATCCGCAGTCCGTGTATCAAATTAATACCGGCAGCATTCTGATGGGCAGCCCCAGCGTCGGTAGCTGGGTCGCGTACGGACTGGGCAATGAAAATCAAAACATGCCGGCGTTTGTTGTGCTGCCCGACCCCGGAGGCGGCCTGAAAGGCGGCCCGCCTGCATGGGGAAGCGGCTACCTGTCTGCAACATATCAAGGCGTCACGATGCGCCCAGGAGCGTCGCCGATTCTGGACCTGAAACCTCAGGCAGGGGTGAGTCCAGCGCAGCAGCGCCGAAACCTGAAGCTGATTCAGTCGTTCAACCGACGGCACCTTGAGCGACGGGACCACGATGACCAGCTCTCAGCTCGAGTCAAAGCCTACGAACTCGCCTTTCGCATGCAGGCTGAGGCCCCCGCCCTGGTCGATATCAGCGGTGAGTCACAACAAACTCTTGCCATGTACGGAGCCGATCAGTCAGAAACATCTGAGTTTGGCAGACGTTGTCTGCTGGCTCGCCGACTGATTGAAAATGGTGTCCGGTTCGTGCAATTGTATTCCGGTGACACCAACGGCTGGGACGCTCATTCTGACGTCGACAAAAACCACACCCAATACTGCCGTCGAACGGATAAACCGATCGCCGGACTACTGACGGATCTGAAACAACGCGGTCTGCTGGACGACACTCTGGTCATCTGGGGTGGCGAATTCGGCAGAATGCCGATGAGTGAGCAGGGCAGGGGACGCGATCATAATCCATGGGGCTATTGTGCATGGCTGGCAGGGGCCGGCATCAATGGCGGGCGAGCGTACGGAGCGACAGATGACATTGGGTTGCGTGCTGAAACGGACAAGGTGTCGGTGAACAACTTTCACGCCACAATTCTGCACCTGCTGGGCGTTGACCACGAGCAGCTGACTTACTTTCACAATGGTTTGGACAAACGATTGACCGGCCCCGACGAAGCTCATGTTGTCCATGAATTGATCGGCTGAGATAAATGCTGTGTATTCGAGTAGCCGGGCTGTCCGTTATCCTGATTACCGTGAGCGTTGCCGCGGGTGGTGAAGATGTCGGCGGTTATACGGAACCACCGATCACCGAAGATGACCGCCAGCACTGGTCGTTTAATGCGCTGCAGTCGGTGAAGGTGCCAGACACCCGTTTCACTGAATGGCGACGCCACACGATCGACTACTTCATTGCTGCCGAATTGGAACAGCATGGGCTCGAACCTCAACCTGCGGCGTCACGGCAGACGTTAATCAGACGACTCAGTTTCGACCTGATTGGATTACCTCCCACGCCCGCTGAAATCGATTCATTCGTGTCTGACGACTCCCCTGACGCGTACGACAGACTTATCGCACGGTTACTGACATCAAAAGGTCACGGCGAACGGTGGGCACAACACTGGCTGGATCTGGCACGCTTTGCTGAAACAGATGGCTTTGAACATGACAAGCTGCGCAAGGATGCATGGATGTACCGGGACTGGGTCATCGACGCACTCAATGCCGACATGCCATACGATGAGTTTCTGCGACGGCAGATCGCAGGGGACGAGCTTTATCCCGACGATGATTCCGCCCGAATCGCAACACGGTTCTGCCTTTCCGGCCCCGACA
The DNA here is from genome assembly GCA_029247265.1 of Fuerstiella sp. Lineage (GTDB taxonomy): Bacteria > Planctomycetota > Planctomycetia > Planctomycetales > Planctomycetaceae > Fuerstiella. Next base: position 34,233 of record JAQWLN010000035.1, on the reverse strand, counting down.
TGCCGGATATCAATCTTCAGGAAGAACGGCGTCATACCTTACTGAACGAACTCACGTCTACGGTGGGTGAAGTGGTGCTGGGACTGCAGATCGGATGCGCCCGTTGCCACGACCACAAGTACGACCCCATCAGCCAGGCCGACTTTTATCGTCTGCGGGCGGTATTTGAACCTGCCGTTCACCTGCAGAAGAACAGGTCCGTAACCGGGCTGAGCGAGAAGCCCCCTTACACCGCGGCCAGCCACATCATGCTGCGTGGCGATTTTCGCCGTCCTGGCGCCGTCGTTACGGCAGGCGTTTTGCGCGTCATCAACAGCTTGGAACAGGCGTTCTCGCCGGTCGGCGACGAACATACTGCCGGTCGCCGGACCGCACTGGCTGCATGGCTCACGTCCAGACACAATCCGCTGACGGCTCGAGTCATTGTGAATCGAGTCTGGCAGCATCACTTCGGCACCGGCATTGTCGACACTCCCAGCGAGTTCGGCATTATGGGATCAGAGCCAAGCCACGACAGTTTGCTCGACTGGCTGTCGAACTGGTTTGTTGAAAACGGCTGGAGCCTGAAGAAGCTGCACCATCTCATTGTGACTTCTGCGACCTACCGACAACGCAGTTTTCTCGCGGATGACGCCACGGACATCGACGGTCAAAGATGGCGGACAGCATTGAACACAGATACGGATGCTCGGTTGCTGTCGCGATACCCTCGGTGGCGACTGGAAGGCGAAGCTGTGCGAGATGCGATGCTGTTCAGCGCGGGTGTGCTGAATCGCAGATCAGGTGGCCCGGGCGTACGCCCACCGCTGCCAAAGGAGCTGCTGACAACGTTGCTGAAGAATCAGTGGAAGGTCACAGAAGACAAACCAGAACACGATCGTCGCAGCGTTTATGTGTTCGCCCGACGAAATCTGCGGTATCCGATTTTCGAAGTGTTTGATCGTCCGAGCGCCAACGCCAGTTGCCCCGACCGAGGAGTGTCGACGACCGCGCCGCAATCTCTGCATCTGCTGAATTCAGAGTTTTCGGCGGCCACAGCAAGACGGCTTGTGGAGTCATTGGCGGCATCACCCGCTGATCAGCAGATACAGCAGATGTTTCACCGAGTGCTGGGCCGACAGGTGTCGGTCGACGAAATGCGAGATGCTCTGGGTTTTCTGGCAGAATCGAACGAAAGTACCGATGACAGACTGGATGGCCTGACACATCTTTGTCTGTCCCTGTTCAACTGCAACGAATTCATCTTCGTTGATTGAAACAGTCTCGTCGAACGATTTCCACAACTAATCTCTGCCGATCTTTTGAATTCCGAATCGCCAACGCGTACAACACGGTTACAGACAACGGTTATCTGTCGTCAATCGTGGCGACCAAACCGAATGCCACAAAGGATTACGTTATGACCTCCGTTAAAGATCCACCGACAAAGACGGCTACATTCGCCGCGGGCTGCTTCTGGTGTACCGAAGCCGTATTCATCCGGTTAAAGGGTGTCAGCAAAGTCACGTCCGGTTACACGGGGGGACGAGTGCCAAATCCAACATATAAACAGGTCTGCACCGGCGCGACAGGTCACGCTGAAGGCATTCAGATCACATACGACCCGGCCGTCATCACGTATGAGCAAATGCTGGACGTTTTCTTCCACACTCACGACCCGACAACGCTCAATCGACAGGGAGCAGACGTAGGCACCCAGTATCGGTCGGCTGTTTTCTACCACGACGCAAAACAGAAAACCGCCGTAAAAGAGGCAATCGATGAGTTAAACAAGTCAGGGGACTTTGGCGCCCCGATCGTGACGACTGTGGAAGAGTTAAAGAAGTGGTATCCTGCCGAAGACTACCACCAGGAATACTTCGAACTGAATCCTCGGCAGCCATATTGCCAGGCGGTTGTCGGCCCCAAAGTGGTGAAGTTCAGGAAACGGTACCAGGCTATGCTGAAGAAGGAATAGCCATGTTCGGTGTTTCCTGAACCTACTGTGCCCGGAGGCCCTCGGCCGCCGATTGCTGCCGATTGCGTGGCAGCAACGGGCTCCCCTGTGGAAACACGCGCGGCACAACCAGCATTGGAGTCGGACCACCTGGAGAAGGATTGAACGCCTTCAGAAACTGCTGCATGCCCTGGTCAAGCTGACCCAACGGCTTCGGAGTGGTTTGTGGCCGCGACGTTGTGCCACGCACCTCAACCATCGTCCACCGAGTCCAGAGTCGGTTGATGATCGGCAGTGACGCGGCCGTTGGGCGTGGCGGCCGCGAAAAGAAGTCTAGGTGCACGTCGCCTCCAAACCCCACATTTCCGCGACCAAGAAGACTGATGGACTTCCCGACAAGATCGATGCGTTTGAAGTTGAACGCTTCCTGACCAACAGTGAAGTCCACCTTCGCGTAGTCAAACGCGGTGCGGTCCTGCACATTGAATTTCAGTTGCGACAACGCCCCCATCAGGTGCACCATCACCGGCAGTTCATACAGTGCCGCCGGGCTGATCAGTAATTGCCCCCCGCCTGTCACATCCGCCGCCGCATCGCCCGTCCCTTCCAGACGCATCCAGGCTTTGATGACACCTTTCAGTGCTTTCTGATCTGGAATATGGTCCGCCGCATAAGACTCCAATAACGCGTCCTTGAGTTTGGTGAAAAACTGGTACTTACCATCTTTGCGCAGATCAACGAGCGCATCCAGCACAACTTCGCCGCCGTAAGCCTGAGCCTTGATGCGCTGCCTGCGGTCGATCTGCGCCAGGTCGGAATCGAAAAATACGTTTCGAGCGCCCAGCACCAATTCGACGTCATTTACCGAATAAGGCCCCTGCACATGGGTAAACGGCATTTCCAGGACCTCGGCCGTATCTAGGTTGATTGCTCCCGTGTTGTGCAGATGAAATCCGTCCCAGGTTCCCTGAGCAGTCACCGTTCCATAGATCCCGGTCACATCAAGCCCCGCATTCACGGCACAGTCACGAAACCGCATGTTCAGATCCCATCGCGCTGTGGGATTGTAGTTGCCGGTCATCACACCGCGAAAATCCATTTCGGAATTGTCGATCGACACTGTTCCCTGCTGATAAAGTCGGTTCAGCGTTTGGCGCCATGACGTCGGCAGGGCCGCCCGAAGCTGGTCATCAGGTGCAAGATTAACGGCCGCCACATCGTTCAGATGAACCTGCCATTCCCCGTCCGGCTTGGCTTCAGCCCAGCCGGTTGCTCGTATGGAGTTTTCGTTGTGGAACGCCTGGAACGAGTGAATTTCACAGTGCTGAACGCCGGCGAATTTTGCGTCGTTCGGATCAAAACTAAGCGTCGCTTCCTTCACAAACATTTCCAGCGGAAATGGTTTGGGTTTAATGCGAGTGTTAAAGATGCGCACCGGAGCATTGGCCGGAAATTTCACGATAGCGGGCTGCCCGGGCGTCGCCGTCCAATGCACCTGTGCTGTGAGATCACAGAATCCATCCGGATCTATCATATTCCACAGGTCGCGCTGTGGCTTATTCAGCGCGTTGTACACATCAGCATCCAATGCCGCATTCTTAGCTGTAATCGTCAGATCCAGGACACCAGGCGCCGGCAACCCCTGAAAACTTCCCGTCGCATAAAGGCGGCCGTCTTCGTGCTGTCCCTGAAGGTCGGCGAACTGCCAGCGCTTCGATTTACCGTCGAAGATCACATGACCGCTGAGATTCCTGATGTCATAGGGAAAATTTTCTAACCTCATTCCCGCATCAAATACGTGTGCGTCTATGTAGCTGTACGTTGGCTGGTCAGCACCTGGAGGACGATAAAAGACAAAGTCGGCATTCGCCTTGCCCACAAGATTCAGCGAATCGATCACCGCCTGCTGCTTTTCTTCCAGCGCATTTCGGAAACGACTGTCGAGCGGGAACTCCGTCACGCTCATTTCAAACAGCGTTTCGGCTTCCAGCCCTGGATTCTTCCACCATCCGGAAGAGGAAAAAGATCGCGTTCCCAGTCGTCCGGCGATAGTCACGTCCAGCATCACATCGCGTTCCGTCAATGCCGGCTCGTATTCGTTTTCCAGATTCCAACCATGTACCGGCGAGCTGACAAACGGCCGCTGCTTCAGGGTGCCAGTCAGCCCTTCGGCCGGATAACGAAACTTGTGATACGTAAGTGTGCCACTGTCGATCGTGGCCTCGAGGTTTTCGGCACGCCAGTTTTCACCGGGCTGCTGCCGCAGGTCGCACCCCCCCGAGACGATGCCGTCGGGCAGAAAGTGGTCAAACAGTCGCTGAACTTTTGCCGGCATCAACGGTTGAAGTTTCATGTTGACTGGGAACGACTTCACGTCAATCCGCGCCCGACCAGGCGGAGCCCCATCACCCTGCTGCATCTGCAGCCACCCGGAGAGAAATGCCTCACTGCTCCGGGCCTGGGTCAGCCGGAATTCGAGGTTCTGATTATCCTTGAAGAACGTCGCCTGTACGTCCGTCAGCACAACCGGAAAAACGGGGGATACCAGACGACCATCGCGCACATCCACTTTCAGTTTAAACTCCGGTACAGCCAGTTCCGCTGAACTGCCCACGCTGAAATCCACATCAAGCACTCCCACAAACTGCGGCGCCGTACGACCGTCGTTGCCGATCAGCAGCGCGGCTCCCGACGCTCGAGGGGGTGCAGCCGGTCCCGTCGAAGACTGCGGCAGTACGCGTCCCAGCATCGAGTCGACCTGCGTCAGATGATTCTGAATTTCCGGATTGGTCGCCTGAGCCAGCCCCATAAGACTATTGTCGGCCTGCACCCCCCTCATCCGGCCACTCAGGTTCCAGTTTCGTTTACCCAGGTCCCATGCTCCGGCAAGGTTCAACAGGCCAACACCAGGCAGATTGATGCCGCCATCAAAGTCGTATTTGTCGCGAGACGCCGGCACCGCCTGTATCGCCTGAATGGTCAACGGAATTCTGGCTTCAGGAATCCCGCCGCCGTGCTTCAACGTCAATTGAAGTCGAACATCCTTCACAGAAATCTGTGGCAGCTGAGTAGGGGAGTCCTGTGGCGCATGGAATTCATACTGCTGCCAGTTCCAGCGACCGTCTTCCTCTCTCACCAGTAATACATCTACTGTGTCCAGACGCACAGCGTCGACCAACACCTGTTGCTGTTCAAGCAGACGATTCGCATCAATGTCGACGGAAACACTGGCGGACCGAAATATTGGTTTTCCGGACTTGCGATCGCGAATTTCCACATCGGTCAGCGTGGCGCCGTGAGCCCCGTCCAGCCGTACTGCGCCCATGGACAGTTTCAGGTCGGGAGCTGCTTCGTCAAAACGTTTCTGGATCGCGTCCTGCACCAGGTGATCGCTCTGATTCCAGAAGTAGAGCGCAGCACCGCCGACAACGATCGCCGAGAGCAACGTCAGTCTGAACATCCATTTCAGAACGGGAACGATTTTCATGGAAACGGTGGCATCCTGCCGCCGGGTACGAAAGAAGCCGTCGAACTCAAAATGATCGTGATCGTAGTCTTGTACTTTTCCAAAACGCACACGACTTCCAGGGAGCCACTGCTGCGTCTGCGGCGATACCAGTCGTTGTGTGCCACTGGCTGTGCCAGTCTTTTCTTCTTGAGCCTCATGCACTGGCAGAGCCAGTGGCACCCGTCAATTCCGGGGCGCGGCTGCGCTAGTCACCTTTGCTCAGGACAAAGTGACGACATCCGATAGCCCCCAGCACTGAGAGTGGAAACTCAACTGGAAGACGATACCTGACCGACCCAACGAACACCATATGAACCAGCAGAAACAGCACTAGGGGGCCTATCAGCACCAGCAAATCAGAAGACGCCCACTGCCCCGACGCCAAGCCTGCGACTGTTGTACTGACGAGCAGCACCCAGAATACAACGCAAACCACACAAAGCCCCCAAATCTCCGATCTTGCGAAATTCGGCACAGGACTCAGAAAAGCGAACGCCTTGGTTACCGCCAGCCTGCCAACTCGTCCGGGATTCGACCGCGCAAACGCGATTGTTTTCTGAGTGTAGTGTTCGTTCATTTCGAACTCGGACATCCGAGCCATCACATTGTCGTCCTCAAAAAACTGCATGTCGCTTGCGCCTGTGGCCTGGGGATTAAGACCATCGTAAAGACTTGGCCCGGACCAGAGTGACGTGAAGACCCAATGTCCGGTGACCGAGGCATTTCTGGCGGCCCAGGGAAGGAGCACTAGAAAACACGCTGCCATGAGTCCGACGCAACCGGCAGCCCGCGACACCAGAGGTTGCCTCAGGAGAATCAGCACAGCTCCACAGGAAACGATCAGCCAGGGGAGAAAACCAGGTCTCGACAGCACCGTCACGCCAATCAACGCACCGGTCATGAGTGCTCGACAGAAAACGCTACGGGAGCACACACACGTGGGAGCTTCATTGCCAGCCTCGTCGCCCGTTCGAAGCAGCCACAGAAGTGACAGCAGACTCACCAGCATCCAGAATGTAAACAGCGTCTCTGACAGAATAAGAACACTGTTGCCGATGTGCAGCGGACAGACCGCAACGTACAGCGCCGCCCAGAATCCGACCCGCCTCGTGTGCACCTGCCGACCAAGACAATACGTAAGCCAGCAACAGCCCGTCCCCACAACGGCCAGCAACAGTCGAGCAGCCAGCACGCTGTTTCCAAACAGCTTTATGGAACCGGCCAACAGCAGCGGGAAACCAGGCACACGCAGAACCTGACGTCCATAAATGACATAGTCCTCGCCAACAGCGATCTTCTCAGCAAGGTCCCAATACCCGTTGGCATCTCCTTCAATCAGGAATGCTCGGCTGGCGGACTGAACATGTCGCTCGACGACAAATGCCATGACCACACGAAGGACAAGAGCGACTGCCATCAGCAGCAGCAACGGCTTCCACTGCGCTGCGATGTGCGGGGCGTCAGCGACTGTAGCAGCTTCAGAGAACTCTGTGTCGCCGGCTTCAGTTCTGGCTGACATCCCGGATCCATTCGTTGTGCAGTTGTTCCAGTTCTCTGACGATGTCCGGGTGCTGGGCCGCAAGGTTGTTCAGTTCGTGAACAGATTCGCTGAGATTCACCAGAAAACGCTTATCGCTATTCGTAATGGGAGCCATTTTACTGGTGTCGTTCGGATTGCCAATCAGTTTCCAGTCGCCTTTGCGGACAGCCCACTGACGATTCTTCTTTCCGCCCCCGGATTCCCAGTGGAATACCTCGTGAGGTGACGCGGCATTCGACGCTTTCAGTACATCGGAAATGTCCTTACCATCAAACTTACGCTTTCCCGGGTCCAGATCGCAAAGAGAAACCAGTGTCGGCAGCCAATCGCAGGCAGTTGCCATCTGGTTGCGAATCACACCAGACGGAATCTGCTTTGGCCATGAAATCATGGCCGGCACACGAATCCCGCCTTCGAACAGGCTGAATTTTGCCCCTCGATACGGTCCGGCACTACCGCCGCCACCGAATGTTCGTTCTTCTGTACTGTGCCCGTGGTCCGACTGATAGACGATGACGGTGTTTTCACGCAGTCCCAATTGCTCCAGTCGCTGCAGCACACGACCAATAATTTCATCGGTCGTGGACACGAAAGCGGCGTACATCCTGCGCGGGGCATCCAGGTGAGCGTAATGCTCGCGCCATTTATCAGTTCCCTGCAGCGGATAGTGGGGGGTATTCAGGGCCCAGTACATCATGAATGGACGGTCCTGACTGTCTTCAATAAACCGAATCGCGTCCGCCGCCATCAGATCCGGAAAAAAGTCGCCATCATGAAAAACTTCTTTGCCGTTGCGCCACAGGTCGTGGCGGTTAGGACCGTTCCAGTAGAAGAAGTGTGAGTAATTGTCGATGCAGCCACCCATGTGCCCGAAAGAGTCGACGAAGCCCTGACCATTCGGCATCGTGGCCGGCGTATACCCCAGATGCCATTTGCCAACGTGTCCGGTCATGTATCCATTGGCTGCAAACAATTCCGCAACTGTTTGGGTGGCGGCAGGCATTCCGGCATTGCCCGAGTGTGACGAGACGTTTCCCGGTACCCCCGCTCGTTGTGGAAACAATCCGGTAATGAAGGCCGCACGGGAAGGTGAGCACACGGGAGCCGCTGCGTAAAACTGAGTGAATCGCACACCCTGTGCCGCCAGCTTGTCCAGTTCGGGAGTCGTCAGATCCGTCGCGCCGTAACAATTCAGGTCCACGCTCCCCTGATCGTCGGCCAGAATCATGATCACGTTGGGCTTACGTGCTTCCGCAGATCCAGTGGCCAGGGCAGCAAATACACCGACGATCACAATCATGCGTCGCAGCCACCGATCTGTTGTTGTGTCATCCGTCATTCTGTTTCGCCCCAGCGTGTTTAAGATCTTCGTCTTCCATCACACCGATATACGGCAGATGGCGGAAATCGTCGTTGAAGTCGAGTCCATATCCGACCACGAATTCGTCCGGAATGCTGAAGCCGAAGTAGTCGGGTTCCAGATCCACTTCGGTGCGCGCCTTCTTCCACAACAGCACAGCCGACCGCACACTTGCTGGCTGAAAATCCTGCACGGCCTCGTAGAGTCCCACCATCGTATTGCCGGTATCAAAGATATCATCCAGAATCACCACGTCGCGCCCGCGCAGGTCGGTCACCAGCGACTGGTTGATGGTCAGCCGCCCCGGAGTCGTGTCGGTGCCGCGATAACTGGCCGCCTGAATCAGAGCCACACGCAGCGGCACGGAAGTCGCTCGAATCAGATCTGCCAGCAACACAATGCTTCCCGTCAGCACACCCAGAATCGTCAGTGGCCGCCCGGAATACTCCTCGCTCAGCTGACACCCCAGCGCCTTCACCCGTTCACTGATCTCGGTCTCACTTATCAGGACTCTCATGATCTCTCGGCGGATACAATGGAACTGGAATGATCTAAGGGTGCAGCGGCACTCAATTTTTCGCCAGTTGCCTTAACACAGTATGCAGAATCCCTCCGTTGCGGTAGTAGTCGACTTCAACAGGCGTGTCGATGCGGCAGGTCGTGACGAAGTGAATCTCGTCACCATTGCTTTTACGAGCAGTAACCTCGACGGCCTGGCGAGGCTCAAGGGAATCATCCATCCGAATATCAAAAACCTCAGTACCGTCGAGTTCAAGACTTTCACGGCTTTCGCCATCACGGTACTGCAACGGCAGCACTCCCATTCCGACCAGATTGCTGCGGTGGATCCGTTCATAGCTGGTGGCGATAACCGCCTTGATGCCCAGCAGGAACGTACCTTTGGCAGCCCAGTCTCTTGAGGAGCCGGTACCGTACTCGGCTCCAGCCAGTACAACCAGCGGAGTACCTTCCGCTTTGTACTTCATCGCAGCGTCGTAGATGGAAGTCTGTTCACCGGAAGGGTGGTGAATACTGACGCTGCCTTCAGTGCCGGGAGCCAACATGTTCTTCAGACGAATGTTGGCGAATGTCCCGCGCGTCATCACTCGGTCATTGCCGCGGCGACTGCCGTAACTGTTGAAATCCTTGACATCGACACCCTGTTCCTGCAGGTAGCGGCCGGCAGGACTGTCGGGTTTAATCGCTCCGGCCGGGCTGATGTGGTCTGTCGTGGTTGAGTCCCCGACAGAAACGAGGCATCGGGCACCTTCGATGGCAGCGATCGGAGCGGGTTCGACCGGCATGTCGATAAAGAACGGGGGTTCCTGAACGTACGTGCTGTCTGCGTTCCATTCGTACAGAGCAGCATCAGGACTTTGAATCGCCTGCCATTCTTCCGGCCCCGCAGTGGCCGAAGCATATTGTTCGGTAAACATCTCGGGGGTCATGGACGAGGCGATCGTATCAGCGATTTCCTGCTGTGATGGCCATATATCTTTCAGGAAGACATCATTACCGTCCTGGTCCTGTCCGAGAGGTTCCATGTCCAGGTTGATATCGACGGTACCGACCAGCGAATAGGCCACAACAAGCGGCGGGCTGGCCAGGTAGTTGGCTTTCACCAATGGATTGACGCGACCTTCGAAGTTGCGGTTTCCGGACAAAACGGAGGCCGCCACCAGATCACCACTCGTGACAGCATCGGCGACGGGAGCGGGTAGTGGCCCGCTGTTGCCGATACAAGTCGTGCAGCCATAGCCGACCGTCTGAAAGCCAAGTTCGTCGAGTGGCTGATCGAGCCCGGATTTCGCGAGGTATTCGGTCACGACACGTGAGCCAGGAGCGAGACTGCTCTTCACCCACGGCTTACGCTGCAGCCCTTTGGCAACCGCATTGCGAGCCAACAGCCCGGCACCCACCATGACACTGGGATTGCTGGTATTGGTACAGCTGGTGATAGCAGCAATCACAACGGCACCGTCCGAGATCTGGGAGCTGTCCGTATTGTCCTCGACTCGAACCGGACTCGCGGGAATGTCTTTGCCGAATGTTTCGCCCAGCGCCTTTTTCCATGTTGGCTGCATGTCTGAAAGCAGAATGCGGTCCTGAGGACGCTTGGGCCCTGCCAGTGACGGAACCACGGTGCCCATATCAAGTCCAAGGGCGCTGCTGAAAGTCGGTTCCGGAGCATCATCGGTACGGAACAGCCCCTGTTCTTTCGTATAACGTTCGACCAGATCGACAAGCTCGGCGGGACGACCAGTGCGTTTCAGGAAATGCAATGTTTCGCCATCGACGGGAAAGAAGCCCATCGTGGCTCCATATTCGGGAGCCATGTTGGCAAGAGTTGCACGATCAGCAAGCCCCAGCCGAGCCATGCCTTCACCATAGAATTCGACAAACTTGCCGACAACGCCATGAGCTCTCAGCATTTGCGTAACGGTCAGCACAAGATCGGTCGCCGTTGCACCTTCCGGTAATGCACCTGTAAGTTTGAAGCCGACGACTTCCGGGGTCAGCATGTAGATGGGCTGCCCCAGCATCACGGCTTCGGCTTCAATTCCACCGACCCCCCAACCAACAACGCCCAGACCGTTAATCATGGTGGTATGACTATCGGTACCGACAAGACTGTCCGGATAGGCGACGCCATTATTCACCATCACGACATTCGCGAGGTACTCCAGGTTCACCTGATGAACAATGCCCGTCGCCGGTGGAACGACGCTGAAGTTCTCGAGAGCTTTTTGCCCCCAGCGCAAAAACTCGTATCGTTCCTTATTCCGCTGAAATTCGATTTCCACGTTGTGTTTGAGTGCAAACCGACTGGCGAACTCATCCACCTGCACGCTGTGGTCAACGACAAGATCGCAGGGCACAAGGGGGTTAATCTTTGTTGGATCACCGCCCATCCGAACCATGGCGCTTCGCAACGCGGCAAGGTCGACAACGGCCGGAACTCCGGTGAAATCCTGCAGTACAACCCGGCCGGGCTTAAACGGCACCTCCACCTGAGCGGGAGCTGCGGCGTTCCAATTGGCCAGATTCGTGACATCATCTGAATTCACGACAAAGCCATCGACGTTACGCAGACACGCTTCCAGCAGGACACGAATGGAAAAGGGCAAGGCGTCAATGTTGCCGATTCCGTCGTCAGCCAGTTTTCGGAGACGAAAATATTTAACGTCGCCGGCTGATGTGGACAAAGTGGCTTCGGCACCGAACGTATTAGGAGCAGTCATGTTTCGTGGCTTGTGTAAATCTCGTTAACAGCAAAGAATTTTTTTCGTAAGCCAGCAATCGCGAGGCTTGTGGGCGGATTGTAGACATCTGGCGGAAAGACTCAATTGGGAAGGCCATGTCAGTGTCCGTATCTGCCATCACAGAATCGAGCCTTCTGAATATACGGCGACAACCCGCTGCTCGCAGCGACATCGGCTCACCAGGTCCCGTCTGAGCGAATAACAAAAACTGCCAGACGGTGCATTTACACGCTTTTCGGCCCAAATGGAGAATCTCCGCACGCTTGCGTCTGCGTCGCATTTCGACGACCCTTCGCCTGCATATCGAATTTACTTTTCACCCAGCCAAGCCGGAATCATGACTGCAAATCGCCAATCAGAAGTTCTCGAAGCCACGAAGGATATCGACTTTGAGGCCAACAAATACCAGATCGAACTGAACACGACGCACGGACGAATCGTGCTGGATCTGCTGCCGGATGTGGCTCCTGGACATTGCGCCAACATGATCGGCCTGACAAAACTCGGGTACTACAGCGGCCTGTCGTTTCATCGCATTATCGGCGGATTCATGATTCAGGGTGGCTGTCCACAGGGCACCGGCACCGGCGGCCCGGGATACAACATTGACGCCGAGTTTAACGACACGCCACACGTTGAAGGCGTCCTGTCGATGGCACGTTCGTCTGACCCGAATTCTGCCGGGTCACAATTCTTCATCTGTCTGGGAGCGCACACTCACCTGGACCGACAATACACAGCATTCGGCCGAACTGCCGATGAGGGCAGTATGGAAGTGGTGCGGGTACTTGGATCGCTGCCGACGGACCACGGAGACCGACCTCAATCGGCGGCCGCCATTGAATCGGCAACCGTCATCGAAACGCCAACTGCCTGACTTTCTGCCGACAACACCGACGCAGCGCAAATTGATTTGCCGCCGGTCCGCTATCGAACATCGGCTCATGACTTCCGACGTTTGTTGCGGCTGGCGTCGGAGGCGGTGACGCAGCGCATTTGCTGCCGGCACTATTCCAGTGCAGCAATAACGTCGGCAAGAAGCCTGTGATTGCCAAACAGCAAATCAGCCGTCTTGACACCGCTCCGGGCGCTGACAGAAATCAGGGCGCCATCCGGATCGGCAATCAGATTTAAGTCGTGGTAAAACGCAGACGTCAGCTGCGCAACAAGCCTGCCTTTAAGCCCCTGCAGCCTTCCGGTACCGACTTCCCATTCGTACAGACCTCCGTCTTCCAGGATGTAGTACCATCGATTGTTTGCGTCATACAACCAGCGTTCGTCAGCACCACCCCAGTTCAGAAAGTCACTCTCTGTCAGACTGAACTGCAGTTGCATGTCCAGCACGACTGCTGTGGTCTGCTCGGTACTTAGTGGAGCCGTTTGCGTCCAGCCTTCCTCCGGAACGGTACGCACGGCGTAATCGCCTGGTACAACGTCTTCGAATATGTACCAGCCTCGCTCTGATTCATACTGAATTACGCCGTCGCCGTTCAGGTCGACGTTCTTCGTCACCGTCGTCGCGACGACGACGCCATCCTGATCAATCAGTTCGACACCGCGACCGTTGATCCACGGTTCAACCTCGTTTTCAATGAACTCCCGCATCTGAGGATCAGTACCAGGCCTGTCAAACGGGCCGCCCTCTTCGTCCTGGTGTGGCCCCCAGTAGGCAGCCTGCCCGTCAGGATTAATGATGTACCAGTCATCGTGTTCGTAGTCATAAAACCACTCATGCCCATCCTGCAATGCGTCCAACGGAAACAGCTTCAGGTAGTCGGGTATGAGTGCGATATCGTCACGTTGTGAGTTTGCAAAAAAGTCCAGCCATACTCGACCGCTGACATCAACCGATTCATAACTACCGAAGTCCACACGCATGATCACGGGCTGAACATCCGCTTCGGATGGCGAATCGCTGTACTGTCCGCCGAACAGCAGTGCAGGATCGTCGAAATACATAGTGCCGACGATCGTAACAAACGATCCACTCAGTGGAGACGACTCGTCAATCGCGTTGCCGTCCCAGCGAAACAAGCTGCCGTCCGGCGTAATGTAATGCCATCCGGTTTTGGGACTGAATATCCATTTCTCGCCCAGACCGCCGAAGCTTTCGTAATAGGAATCGCGATACTCAAGTGCCAGATCATTCACCATCTGTGACATTGGACTGGTCAGATCAAATTCAATGCTGACACTTTCGGTCCAGCCGTCAGGAAGGACCTGGCGAACCGTGTACGTTGCTCCCTGGGTCACGTCAAAATGATACCAGCCGCCTTCCGTCGCCGCATCGATTGAGCCGTCCAGATTGACGTCGCGGCCTTCCGTCTGAGTTGTGCCGATGACAACGCCGTTGCTGTCAAGCAACTCCACCGTCCAGCCATTCAGCCATGGCTCCACTTCTCCGAAAGACGCCCGCGCAACCAGCTCGGGGCGATAATAGTAGAGCCCCGCATCAAGCGAGGCGATGACAGTCCCGTCGAGGTCGCCACCTTTGCCGGACCACTCCGTAAGCGTCCCATCAGACGTCAGAAAATGCCACTTGTTGTTCTGGCCGGACCGAAACCAGTATTCCTGGCCACCAAATGCATTGAAGTGGGCATTGCCATCGACAATGTCGAGATCCAAACCGGCAAGCGCTGGATCGGGGCGTACGGCGTCCGCATTCACGTCGTTCCAGAGGCGACCTTCAACAATCGCCGGCGGTCCTTCGTAAGTGACTTCCAGAAGCGGAGCAAGGCTGGCACCGGGACCGTCTTTGCTGATGAATGAGACAACCGCCCCACCGCTCGCTTCAAGCAACCACCCAAAATTTTCCGCGGCGTCATCAAGCCAGCGCTGTACGTCGTCAATGAGGCCACCGTCCGAAAACTCATACGCCCCGATCCCCTCGACACCTACAGAGGCCGAAGCGGTTCCGTAGTCACCGCCAGCGGTACTCCAAAGCTGTCCATCATATTGAGAATAAAGCCACGTGGCATCAAACTCCCGCGCTGGCGCACCGACAGATTCGTCGCCCAGAGCGTTCGACCCCGATTCTCCCCAGGCAGTGGAAATCGGGTGCACTGCCACAGCCCCGCCACTGGATGAACGCGCCGCGTTGAGTGTCAATACAGCATCAATAATCGTGGAGCCGTCCGGAATCCCGCCAACATCAAACTGAACAAGACCGTGTGTACCGCCTCCCGCAAGCACAAATTCACCGGCACCATTACTGGCATCAGGATCGCTCTGATAGATCGTGCTATCCCTGGAGGCACCGAACTGTACGGTCACAGCGCTCAACAGCTGACGCAGCTCAAGCAAATCCGCAGCGCACTCCAGTTGGCGGACGCACTTACGGCGCCGTGTTTGGGGGCGGTGGAACAATGAGCTAAAGAATCTGGAACGTGAAATCATTGACCCGCCTGATCTCAACTCTCACCAAATCACCATTCCCTGGGAGAGACGGTTTTCAATCCCTTGAAAACACTCATCTGAACAAACTGACGACACACGGTCGTATTCGCAAGGGATCTAGAAAAAGAATTCCTGACCAGAGATCACAGACGATTCGGCGTTCAACTTCTAACACATACCCGAAAAATTAGACATTTGTCGACACGAGCCCCCTGACCGCGTCTCCGATACAAACGGGCCCACCAACTTCCACGACAGCCGTGATCCCGCCGTGCCCAATCATTGCTTCATATCCCCCCGCGCCAAGTGTTTGTTCCATTCTTGAACACGGAACGCAGTCTCCTGTCCCCTTCAGCACGGCTTCTCCTATTCTGAAGCGTTGCGAACGAAGCGCCGCAATATTTATGCCAGAGATAACGATATTTCGGCGAATCGCACCCGGATCGGCCTCGGACAATCCCAATAGTGCAGCCACGACCGGTAGATGTTCGTACTGAATTAACGTTACCTGGCGATCAGAGTCACCAGATTCGCACCGGTGGTGTTCTCCACTGATGCCTCGGTCTGCAACCAACTCCACTCGGTCCGGAGTCTCCATTTTTCCTTCCCGAACGGTGGCGCTCCCAAGCCATTCGACCCGCCCGACAAAGTCTTTCTGGAACAAAAGTTCCTTCATAATCTTCATTGTGCTGCTCCGGCAAGAAAACTCTCAATTCTGTACGATCTTACAGAATACCAAGTACAGACCTAAGTGTCGTGCATGTGGCGGTCGGCAAACGAATTGATATCCTTCAGCTCGAAACTCACCAAGCGACTGTGTCGGCCGACGGTGAAAATACGCCCCGAAACATCCACGCTTCATTCATTTCCCGACAGTCACAGAACAAATCGTCTCATGACAGATCCTCCATCTCTTAACGTTCGGGCAAACGAACTTTTTCAGAAGGCTGTTGCGACTCAGGATGTCCTGCGACTCGCTCGCACTACGCTGGACCGAACCGAGATTCTGGACTTCGGAGTCAACTCGACAGGAGGCCTTGCGGCAGGACTGCACCTGGCAGAAATGTGCATGGCTGGACTGGGCACAGTTCGGCTGCAGGCGGCCGGTCCGGTGATTGATCTTCCGCAGGTCTTTGTCAGCACAGACCATCCACTGCAGGCATGCCTGCTGTCCCAGTATGCCGGCTGGAAAATCTCGACGGACGATTTTTTTGCAATGGGTTCCGGGCCGATGCGAGCTACGGCGGCAAGCGAAACTCTGTTCGAAGAATTTTCCGTCAACGAAGAAACAACATATTGTGTCGGCGTTCTGGAGTCGGGCAGCCTGCCGACGCAGTCAGCGATCGAGCAGATGCTCACTCAGGTCGGCAGCGTCGACCGGCTTTCCGTTGCGGTAGCACCAACCGCATCGCAGGCAGGGAATGTTCAGGTGGTCGCTCGGTCGGTCGAAACTGCCATGCACAAACTCCACGAACTGAAATTTCCGGTATCGAAAGTCATTAGTGGAACGGGCGCAGCGCCATTGCCTCCCGTGGCAAAGAACGATCTTGCAGGTATCGGTCGTACCAATGATGCCATACTGTACGGCAGCGTCGTCAACCTGTGGGTGGACTGCGAGGATCAACAGATTCAGAAGGTCGGTGCTGAAACACCGTCGTGCTCATCCACATCGCACGGAAGATCGTTTCTCGAGCTGTTCAAAGAGGCCAACCACAACTTCTACGCGCTTGACAAGGCTCTGTTCAGCCCCGCCGTTGTCGTCTTCCACAACCTGCGCAGTGGCAAGACTTTTCAGTATGGAAAACTCATGCCCGATCTGCTGCGACAGTCTTTCGGAATGCTGAACGACTGAAGCAGTCGACAACTTTCCGATTCACAGAGCGGATTCGAAGCTGACGGCGCACGGCATGGCGGTCGGAAACTACCGCACCGTTGCAGTGATGCTCAGTTGCCGGTGGCAGCGCCAGGCTGCACGGCTCTGCAGCCGCGTCACACATAGCTCTCCGAGCCCACGATCGCGCGCATACGCATAGATTGGCACCGCAATTCGTACTGATCTTCGCGCCGTGTGGAGCGCTCGGGCCATGAACGTGACGCGAAACAGGCTTTTCAGGAAAAACGGAACTTCGTTGTCCGGTCGTGAAAGCTGACGGCAATCTAAATCATGAGGGCCAAGAAAGAGCCCTTATTCGCTGATGCTATTTCCCAACACCGTGGCCCACCAACGGGAAACGGTCAACCTCTTGAAGGCAGGAGTCTCGAACATGTTAAATCTCGTTTCCTCAATCAAAGACAAGTATTTTCCCGGTAAATCCCGCCGTCGGCGTACAGGTCGCCCAGAACGTCGAAGACGTTCTGGGGCCGGACCGGAATCACTTGAAGAGCGGACCCTGCTGGCGGCTGAAATTGGCGTCGCGTGGAATCCTGATGTGATGTCGTACAAGCTGGACATTACAGGAACCGAGTCAGACGATGTAATTACGGTTGAAATTGAACAGGGAGTCCCCAATCAGATTCACGCCGAAGTGAAGGACGGTGTCGGCAACGTTCTGGCGGAAGCCACTTACAACGCCGGCATGTTCTATGAAGTCTCGATCGCAGGTCTCGGTGGCGACGACACAATCATCAGTGACACCGGACTGACCGAATACATCTTCACGGGCGATGGAAATGACGACGTCTGGGGAGGTGACGGGCATGACACGCTGCTTGGAGGTTACGGCGTTGACATCCTTTACGGCAGCACAGGCAACGACTCCCTGATGGGAAGTGACGGGAACGACTTTATCTACGGTTCCGAAGGAGATGACTACCTGAACGGCGGTTTTGGCCATGACATCATGACCGGCGGCCACGGGCACGACTACATGGAAGGCGGCTCCGGTAACGACAATATGGATGGAGGGTACGGTGAGGACTGGATGTACGGTAACAGCGGAAACGACACGATGGTGGGAGGCAGCAGTTCCGATTTCGGTACGGACTACCTGTTCGGCGGTCAGGGAAATGACTTCATGAAGGGCGGCAACGGCACAGACTTCTTACACGGCGATAATGGCGCCGACATTCTGCTCGGTGAAGGTGGCACAGACTATCTGTTCGGCGACGCCGGAGCGGACTTCCTTAACGGAGGAACGGGGAACGACCACCTCGAAGGCGGCACCGGCGCCGACACGCTGCACGGCATGCAGGGCAACGATTATCTTGATGGCGGATACGATGCAGCGGTCGATCAATTGTTCGGCGGAGCTGTCGACGACACGCTGGTACAGCACATGAAACGCTTCAATTTCGGAGGCGGCATGTGGTGGTGGCTACATGAAGACGCCCTGAACGACTACGACAGTGATGATGACTCGCTGCTGAACGTATTCCACAACTGGTAGGGAATACTTGCTCTGTGCGAGCGACGAAATTGGGGAATAGCGTTGCTACGGGTGGTGGGCTGGTTTTCGAATCTGCCTACCACTTTTTTTCGCTCCGGAAATTTGAAAACAAACTGCTCAGAATATCCGCTCCTAAGTCACCGAAAGCGCGACAAATGCGGTGTCAACGTACGCCGCGATCTCCGATAAAGAATAGTCAAGGTGCCTGTCGCATTTTTTAGAGCAAACGACGGAGTCGGCAGCGACTCTAAGGACGCTGCCAGCCCCGACTAAAAACGCAGAGACATACGCACAGTGTCAGGAAAGAGTGACGCCATTTCTCAACGCTTCACTTCACCCGCGAGGAAGTCGTAAATCAATTCGATCTCTTTGTCCTCTGCCCCCTTCACAGTCAGGTCTTCACCGATCCCGGGCGCAACGTCAAGCGAAAATCTCGGCTGCACTGTGCCCAGAAGCGTAGCGCCGGAGTAAATCATGAGCGGCTCAGTCTTTGAGGAATTGAAAACTCGGTAGACCGCGGTGGCTTTTTCCTGAGCTGCAAACTGAACAAACTTGATTCCATCCCTGGTATCTATGGGCACCAGGTTGACAGCAACACCCTTCACTCGACCGCTCCTCGGTTTCTCTAAAGAGTTGCTGTTCGCATCTCCCAGAAAATTATACATGCCCTCGATATTCTTCGCCGTAGCCGGCGCTGCCCACTCAACCCACATTTTGTCCTGCACATCCAGGGCAAAGTCTGCTGAATCCCCCGGGGCCACTTCTGCCTGCGACTGCACCTGGTCGTTCTTATTAAGAACCTTCACCAGAAACGCATGCTCTCCTGAATTGATCACGCGATAGAAAGCCGCTGTTCTGGCTGCACCATTGAGATTCGCAATAGTGTGTGGGCTTCCTGCCGTGTCGGTTCGATATCGAAAAGTAGATCGTCCGCTTCGTATTGCCATGAATTTGGGCCCTTATTCTGAGTTAACACCAGGAATTAATAAACCCCCACGTACGTGGTACGCGATACCCCCAGGACATCAATGAACAGACCATGCACGTTTCTTCCAACTTGAAAGGGCCCCACTGAAAGGGCCCCACTGTATCCCCCCCCAATAATCCCAAACCACCACCAAAAACACGGGAATGACTGTGCACCCGAACATCCTTTACCAGGGTAACGCACCACTGAATTTCGTGAAACAGCCGCAACGATGTGAGTGTCCCGGCCGAATAGGTAGTGTCTGACTGCTGATTCAGGTCGCTTATGCAAGCGAACTGAGTCGGTCTTGTACATCTGCGCCAGGTGCGGAAAAATCTTCGTTTTCTTCAGCTGCACACCTCTCGCGCCGTCGCCTGGAATGTATTGTTTGACACTCAAAGCAGAACGGGATCACAAAGGGCACAAATGCAGGTTGGAGTACTTGGTAATGAAGGCAGCTGGTATGTGGAGCAAATCTGCACGGCAGCGACCAGCGCCGGACATAATGCCTTTGCGTTACAGTTTCAGCAGTTGCGGGCAGGTGTTACGGATAACATCAGCCATCTGCACATTGGAAATATCGACGCGACCAGCCTTGACGCGATCATCGTGCGCACCATGCCACCTGGTTCACTGGAACAGGTCGTCTGCCGAATGGATTTTCTGGCGGCTGTCGCTGCTTCTGGTGTGCGCGTCATCAATGACCCCAGGGCTATCGAATGCGCTGTCGACAAATACCTGACAACGCAGAAACTGGCGTCCGCAGGCATACGAGTTCCTGACACCATCGTGTGCGAGGACAGCGACGCCGCGCTGGACGCCTTCGAACTTCTGGGAGGAGACGTGGTTGTGAAGCCGCTCTTTGGAGCGGAAGGACGCGGCATCATGCGAGTTGACCATCCGGAGCTGGCGCTACGAACTTTCCGAACGCTGGAACGACTACAGGCAACGATCTATTTGCAGCGGTTCAATCGGGGTCCGCTGACCGACATCCGTATTCTGCTGCTGGACGGTAAGATCGTCGGCTGTATGAAACGTGATCCCAGCGGCGACGATTTTCGAGCGAATGCCGCTCAGAACGGGGTCTGTCGTGCATGGCAGCCAACAGCGGAAGAACGTGACCTGGCTATCCAGGCAGCATCCATCACAGGGTGCGTGTTCTCGGGCGTCGATCTCATGTACAACGAAAAGAACCAGCCGATGGTCATTGAGGTCAACGCGGTTCCCGGCTGGAAAGCGCTGGAACGATCGTGCGACGTTGACGTTCCGCAGACACTCATTCGCTGGCTTGAAGACTAATTGAGGCGCAAGAACAGACAGGAATTAAACGAATGCATGACAACCTTGATCAGATTATCACTGCCCTTGCGGATGCATTGCCCCCCGTGATGCGGTGGTCCGGAGCCGTGGCTAAACGCCTGCGCCAATTCAACATTGCTGTGGAAGGAAAGTCTTCGGGCAATTCCAATACTGACGCGCTGACCCTGGCTGATCTTTCCGTCCAGGAGCTTCTTGTTGCCGCCCTGCGTGATGCTGATCCGATTCTTCGGACGTGTCGAATCGAAGGAGAAGAATCCACCGGCGACATGGCTCTGTTCTCCAACGACGCGAAACTCTCCATCGCGATCGATCCAATCGACGGGACAAAGCAATACCGCGATCGTTCTGGCAACGGCTATTCCATCATTGTACATCTGCATGATGATGAGACACCGTACTATTCTCTGGTGTTTGCACCGGAAATGGGAGAGCAGGGCACTTGGGTCGAAGTCGCTCCGGATCGACTGCGGTGCGGCGCTGATGACACGTCGAAGACAGCTGGACAGGTGCTGAATAAACTGCCGGATCTGCGAGACAATCGCCGCACCGATGGCAAAGGCATCTACCTGATCGGCTTCCAGACACGCGACGAAGAATGTGCAAGACTCGTGGACGGCCTGCAACTGTCCGGCAGAACTTCCGATGAAATGAATGGCAGCATATATCCGCTGCTGGCGACTGCAGAATACGCCGGCTCACTGATTCATTCGCCAAACATCTACGACTTCCCGGTCTCGATGCACATTGCCAGGTTGCTCGGCGGCGATGCGATCTGGGTGCACAACAGAAAGCCTGTTCACTATCGAGAACTCTGGATGGACAATCGAGCGGATATGCTTCGATTTCCTGGTGTTGTCGCCTGCAGCGAACATGACTGGATAAACCAGAAACTATGCGATCTTTCTGAAGACTGGAATCAGATACGATATTCAGACTGACTGGCCGTCGTCAAGACTCTGAACCTCGCTGCGATCATCGCCCGTTTCCGCAACTCTGGCGACGGCCGGCTAACGTAACACGGAATCATAATGTGAGAACCATCCAATCAGCTTATCACGATCCAGTAGAACTCATCTGGACGGAAACCGCGTGCAAGTTCGGTATGACGATTGAGCGCGACCCGACTGTGTTTGCGTCATGGGACGGCTGCGGCGTACTGAAGATCGGCGTTCCGGAATCGCTGGACGCCGATGATTCGCTGGCCCAGATGATATTTCATGAAGTGTGCCATGCGCTTGTGGAAGGGCCGGACGCATTCCATAAACCGGATTGGGGCCTGCAGATTGACAACCCGTCTGACCGAGTCCGCGAGCACGCGTGCCTGCGACTACAGGCAGCGTTGGCGGATCAGCACGGTCTTCGTGAGTTGCTGGCAGCAACCACTAACTTACGAAAATACTACGATGCATTACCCAGCGATCCATTGCATGACAACGACGACCCCGCCGCAGAGGTTGCCCGCCACGGATGGGATCGCGCAAAAAACGGTCCGTGGACGTCGCCGCTGGAGCAGGCACTGAGGATGACGGCGCAGATCGCTGCAGCCGTTACCGCAGTCGCCCCTGCAGATTCTCTATGGTCACGGACAAACGTGAATTCGGAGTATCATTGACGCGTGCAGGCTCCGTCCCGTCGTGCAGCGAATACTGAAGACCGTCGCCTCAAATTATCAATCAGCTGTCCCCTGGATTCACCGTGGGCTGCGTCAACAGGTCCACCGTTTTCAGGCCAAGGACACGGACCATCCACTGCCTGGCGTCCAGCATGAGAATGAAGACTGTGGGCACAAGAAACAGCGTGAACACTGTCGACACCAGCAGGCCTCCCAGAACAACGCTGCCCAGACCACGGTACAACTCGCTGCCGGCACCGGGGAAAACGACAAGGGGCAGCAATCCCAACACGGTGGTCAGAGTCGTGATAAAAATGGGGCGGACACGAGTTCTGATGCTGAGTGGAATCGCCTCGCGCGGTGTCAGATCTTCCAGACGCATGTGGTTGAGTGACTGATGTACGATCAGGATGGCGTTATTCACAACCGTCCCGATCAGTATAACGAATCCCAGCATCGTCAAGACATCCAGCGCCTGAAAGACAAACAGATTTAAAACGGTCAGCCCAACAATCCCACCGACCGCGCCCAGCGGTACGCTGAAGATAATAACGAACGGGTACAGCCACGATTCGAACAGGGCTGCCATCAGCAGATAGGTAATCGCCAGGGCCATCAACAGATTCCACTTCAATGCAGCCCATGCCAGCCGAAGCTTGTCGGCCGTCCCCGACAGCGTGACCAGATAACCGCCTTCCAGCATGTCCGTATCGTGCAACGGAGCTACTATCGATGCATTGATCTTCTGCATGGCGTCTTCCAGCGGCATTGTCACCGGCGGAGTCACCTGAATCGTAATCGCTCGCTGCCGTTCGCGACGAGCGATCTGTTCCGGGCCGCTGCTGAGACTGATGTCCGCCACCGCAGACAGGGGGACAAGTTGACCGCTGGCGGTTGAAATCGGCAGCTCACTCAAATCCTGTGTTCGCTGCGCGAAGGATTCGTGCCCCACGATGGTCAGGTCGATCTTGTCTCCGCCGGAGAAAAAATCTCCGGCATAAGCGCCGTCAATCAGAGCATCGACTGTATATCCCAGATCAGATGCGGTGATGCCCATCTCGGAAGATTCCATCAGGCGCGGCTCGATGTGAATCTCCGGCCCCGACAGATCCAGACTGGGCCGCGGCATGGCCTGAGCCTCCGGCAGCAGCTTCTTGACTCCCGCCAGCACCTTACCTCCAATACCAACAAGCTGTTCCAGATCCGGCCCGGTAATTTCAATGTCAATCGTTCGGCCCCCCGTTAGTCCTCGTTCAAACAGACTGGACTGTTTGGCAACAGCCATCGTTCCGGGAAACTGCGAACCGACTTTTTTGATGAGCGGAATGAGTTCTCGTACGCGACCGGGATCGTCCGCTCGAAAGCCCATGAACACCTGTCGTCCGCGCACCACATAAAAATAGTAGTTGATGATCGGGTATTCCAGTTTTTCCGCTTCCGGGCTGCCAGGGTCTGCGTTCCAGTAGGGTTTCAGGTCGTCCTCAATCTTCGCTCCCATTGCCATCAACTGATCCATGTTGTACCCAGGCGGCGGAGACACGCTGCAGAAAACAAAATTTCGGTTTCCTGACGGCAGATATTCGACCTTCGGCCAGAACCAATAACTAAGTCCGATCGAGACACCGACCATCAGTGCCACAATGGGAATCGATCGAAATGTTCCCCGCTGAACCCAGCGATTGACACCAATCACCAGATCGACACACCAGGAGCCGACTGCCTGCAGCATTCCTGGCTGGCCTCTCGCCGCGTGCTTCGGGCGGGAGGCCGCGACCGCAGACGAGTTGCCCGCGACCCGCCGGCGGAACAGCCGTGACGCTGCCGTCGGCACGACCGTAAATGAAATTATCAGTGACAAACCAACGGCGCAACTGATCGCGAGCGCAATATCCCGAAACAACTGGCCGGCTATTTCTTCCACAAACAGCACCGGTACAAACACAGCAATTGTCGTCAATGTGGAAGCCACCACCGCTCCCATCACTTCCTGGGTCCCCTTGACGGCTGCATTCACAGCGTCTTCCCCCGACTCGTAGCGTCGAAAAATATTTTCAAGTACCACCACAGCATTGTCCACCAGCATGCCGACGGCGAACGCAAGTCCCGCAAGGCTGATCACGTTCAGTGAGCGTCCCATCAGGCCCAGCAGCAGAAATGTACCAATGACGCTCACAGGAATGGCCAGTCCGACCACCAGGGCTCCGCGACCGAACCAGAATCCGGCGGTGATGACCAATCCCAGTGTCACCAGCACGTAAGCCGACGAAATGTAAGCGGCCGCCACCGCAGAAGCCGCAATCAACGGCACGACCAGCAATGTTCTCCTGCCCAGATGCAGAAACAACAGCAGCACGATCATCGTCAAAGCGCCGCCGATGCATATGTTCCGCTGAACAAGTCCGATAGCGGAATGAATGTATTCCGTTTCGTCGTAGTACTGATACAGCTCCAGTCCCCGCTGCTTCAGCACTCCACTGTTGAGTTCAATCGCTGCTTCGCGAATCCCATCCATGACGGAAAGCACGTTAGCGCCCGACGATCGTCGAACGGCAAGGCCATTGCTGGAGATTCCGTATCGGCGGGACACACTGTCCGTCTTCTTAAAACCGATCTTCACTTCCGCGACATCCCCGACATAAATCGGGGCGCCGTCACGGACGGCCAGTACCTGCTGTTGCACCTGTTCCGGGTTTCGAAACTGACTAAGAGTGCGGATGACCCACCGCCGTTTTCCTTCCCAGAAATCGCCGCCCGATGTGTCTTTGTTCTGACTCCGCAGTGCGTTACGAATGTCGCTGATTGTCAACTGACGTGCTGCCAGTCGATCCGGGTCGACAATGACCTGAAGTTCTTCCTGTCGCCCTCCGTAGGTATACGCATCGGAAACGCCGGGCACTCTTTCCAGGCGTGTTTCGATAACGTCTTCCGAAAACTTGCGCAGTTGCTGAAGGTCCAGGTCCGGCGGCAGCAGTTCCTTCAGCTCAGAATGCTGCTCACCGTACTGCTTCCATGCCTGCTGCAGGCGAAACACGCGCAGCCCGGTACTCATGGCCTTGCGTGCCGGTTCCAGATATTCGGCAAGCTCAGGATGGTGTCGCTGAAACTCTTCGATGCGTTCAAGTTCCGGCGGACGTGCCGTCAGAACAAACCGAGCGACCGGGCTGTCCGAAACGTTGGACGCCCGAATGACCGGTTCCGTCGAGTCAATGGGGTACTCGCGAACCTGTTGCAGACGGGTGCTGATTCGCAACATGGCATCTTCAATGTCGGTGCCAACAACGAATTCCAGCGTAATGCGAGCTGACGAATCAAGACACTCGGAGGTCATCTTGATCAGCCCCTCCGTGCTTTGCAGTTGCTCCTCCTGCTCCTGAACAATTTCGCGTTCGACTTCCTGAGGACTACCGCCAGGCCAGCGCGTCTCAATGCTGAGCACCGGGTTCTGCACTTCCGGGGCCAGTTGCTTGGGCATGCGGATCAGGCAGATGGCACCAAACATCACCGTCAGCAGTACGCCCACAGAGACTTTGACGGGGTTCCGTATGAATGATTCAACCAACTGCATGTTCAATCCGCCACAGACGTGTCGGACTCTGCGGTCGCGGTGACCGAGACTTCCTGACCGGGCTTCAGCCGTTCGTTCCCCCGCACAACGACCACATCACCAGCCTTGAGAGCACCATCCACCTGAACGAGTTCGGCATCCGATACGCCAAGAGTCACAGGCACAGAACGCACTGTTGCCGAGCCCTTCGTGCCGCTGATCGGCTCCACGACAAAGACGTAGCGTCGACTGCCATTCAGCACCAGTGCGTCCTTGGGAACCAGCGGCATGACGGATCTGTCACCTGTCGGTAGCACAGCGCTGGCCAGCATACCGGCCAGCAACAGGGGGCGTCCGTCATTGATCCTGTTCTGCAGGCGTATGTTCACTGGAAACGTCCGTGTACGTCTGTCGGCAATCGGGACAACCTGATCGATGCGGCCGGTAAAGACTTCGCCGGGAAGCTCCTGGAATTCAATGCGGACGTCGCGGCCTCGCTGTAACCGAACGGCCTGTTCCGCCGGAACATTACACAGAATCTCAACGCGATCGAGCGCAATCACATCGACAATGGGATCGGCGTTGCTGATCCATTCGCCGACTTCCGTGTGTTCTGCCGTCACGAAGCCGTCGAACGGAGAGTAAATTGTATATTTCAGAATTCGGTCTTCAATCAGCTCCACCTGAGCTTCCTGCAAAGCCACACGCGCCGTGGCCTGAGCAATCTGCTCAGCTCGCGGACCGGATTCGATACGACTCAGGGCCGCCTGCAGAGAAATCAGAATCTGACCGGTGGATTCCGCCCGCGCTCTGGCATCATCCAGGTCAGTCGGATTGACGGCCTGTCGCTGCACGAGCTGTTCAAGTCGTCTGAGGTTGGACGACTCATTTTGACGAATCGCCTGTGCTGCCCGCATTCGCGCCTGTGCTTCCGAAACCTCTTCCGGTCGTGAACCGTTCTCGAGTTCTCGAAGCTCCTCCTGCCGCAGCGTCAGTTCCACCTGCGCCGCCTTAAGTTCGATCTCCAGTGTGCCGGTACGTAACCTGGCCAGTGGCTGTCGGTCCCTGACTGCATCACCGACGTTGACCAGGAACTCCAGCACACGTCCGTCCACCGCTGTGCCAACGGTGCTGCTTCGAATCGGCATCACCGTTCCGACGACACGGTGCCCCACATTCACTTCTCGTTCGACAACACGTGTCACTTCCACTGATCCCGGTTGTGCGCGGACGGATCCGGCACAGGCAGCAAAGAGACACCACATCATCGCCAGCGCAAAGCGCGCACGTGACTGCGTTGATAACATTGACGGATCTCGATCCGGGCGGGGAAAGGCGGAGGGACTGAAGGTCATGCAGGCAACAGCGGCCCGACGATTCAGACGTGCGTCGGGGACACCCGGATTATTCCCGGATCACATGCCATTTGCACGCGCAGACTGAAAACTCTTCAAAATACACGTTTTCCATGTGAAGCCATGGAACCATTGTCTACGAGGTCAGCCAACTGGCCCGGGACCAATAACCGAACAGGAAAATGGTCCCCTTCCCTGGTTGAAATCTGCAGTGCGTGATGGCCCAGTGCCTGGCCGTTAATCTGCAGCCGACGCGATAGTATTTTCACAACATGATCCATGATACGATTTCGTGACGTCGCCGCGGAAACTCATGAAATTTCATCTCGACAGTAGCCTTAGAAAACAGTGCTGCAGCCGTTCACAAAGGGCGTTTCACGATGCGAACCGATCTGCTGATTCTGACCGCCATCACCGTGCTGTTACGGTTCGGCAATAGCGGAATGGCCGCTGATCCGACTGAGCGGAACGTTGTTTACGCAACAGTGGGCGAGCACGAATTGCGCCTGGATGTCTATCGGCCGCAGGCGGCGCTGAAAAGTCCGCTGATAATCTGGATACACGGTGGTGCGTGGCGTGCCGGTTCGAAGAACAGAGTGCCCGTCACCGGTCTGCTTGATCATGGATTCGCGATTGCCAGCGTCGACTACCGGTTAAGTCCCGTGGCAAAGTTTCCTGCTCAGATTCACGACATCAAGGCAGCGATTCGTTTCCTGCGCGCGAAGGCAACAACCTGGAAATTCGATCCCGACCGCTTTGTCATCGCGGGCTCATCAGCAGGAGGACATCTGGCGGCATTGGTCGGCGTCAGCAATGGTGTGCCGGAACTGGAAGGTACCGTCAGCCACAATTCGTCTCTGTCGTCCGACGTGCAAGGTATTGTGTCCTTCTACGGAGCCGCGAATCTGCAGACGATTCTCTCACAGTCGACGCCACACGGACTGAGTGTGCGTGTTCCGGCGCTGCAACTGCTGCTGGGTGGGCAACCGACGGAAGTACCTGACCTGGCGAAACTGGCCAGCCCGGTTTCTCATGTGGACAGTTCGGATCCCCCGCTGTTGTTGATCCACGGCGATCAGGATCCTCAAATGCCCATCAATCAGGCGCACGAGCTGCATGGAAATTACAAACAGCTGGGACTTCCCGTCGAATTCGAAGTCGTCCACGGCGGCGCACATGGCGGGCGACAATTCTTCGACGACAACATGGTCAAACGTGTCGCTGAATATCTAAAGAGAGGACAACAGCAATAGCAGCCGGATAATCTACGACGGCCTGATGTTCATCTGCTTCATTTTTTGCTGAAGACTTTGGCGGTGGATCCCCAATCGCCGCGCCGCTGCGCTCACGTTGCCGGACTCCATCTGCAGCGCACGTTCGATCATGACACGTTCGAATGCATCCACCAGTTGGTTACGAGCCTCCGTTAGCGGCAGGTCCAGATAGCGTTCTCATCGGCTTCTGATCTTGTCGGGGCAAGTCCAACGTCTGCGGGATGAATAACCTCCCCCTCGCACAACGCCGCTGCTGCGCTGATCATCTGCTGCAACTCGCGCACGTTACCAGGCCACTTATGCTGTAACAATGCAGCAACGGTTTCGTGCGCCATGACCATATGGGCAGATCCGGAACTCGCCGCCAGAAACTCCTTCGCCAGCAGCAGAATATCCTCATGTCTGTTGCGCAGCGGCGGAATGAATAGCTCAATGCCTTTCAGACGAAAGAACAGATCCTGGCGAAAGGTCTTGTCTGCCACGGCCTGATCCAGGTCCTGGTGGGTAGCACTGATAATTCGGACGTCAACTTCAATGCACTCTTCCGTACCAATCGGCTGAACGATGCCTTCCTGCAGAACCCTCAGCAATCGAGTTTGCACGGTAACTGGCATGTCTCCGATTTCGTCCAGAAACAAAGTTCCCCCATCCGCCTGACGAAAAACCCCCGTGCGATTTCGGTCAGCTCCGGTGAAGGCGCCTTTGACGTGTCCGAACAGTTCGCTTTCCACGAGCGATTCCGCAATCGCCGCAGTGTTAACGGCAACGAACGGTTGCTCAGCTCGCTCACTGCGATCGTGAAGTTCCCGCGCGATCAGCTCCTTGCCGGTGCCGCTTTCGCCGCGAATCACCACGGGCAGGGCAGTTACGGCGGCCTTCTCAACGCTGCGGAACAGTTGCTGCATTACCGTGCTGCCACCGAGCAGTGCCCCAAATCGTGCTGATTTGTCGTTTGCTTCCAGCTCCGTGACACGATTCTGAAGTTTAACCCGTGCTTCAGTACGTGTGGCGATGGATCGAACATGTTCAACATCGTACGGCTTTGTGATAAAGTCGGTGGCTCCGCAGCGAATGCACTCAACGGCCACATCAACTCCGTCATTCGCGGTCACTACCATGATTTCCGGAAGACCTGCAGAAGAATCCTGCTGTAACTCCTTCAGCACGAACAGGCCGTCTTTTTCCGGCATATTCAGGTCCAAAAAAAACAGGTCAGGACACTGCTGTCTGATCTGTGCCAGGGCCTCACCGCCGTCATCGGCCTCAAGAATCGATCGGCCGGCACTCTTACGCGCCTTGTTCATGCCATAGCGAGCGGCCGGTTCGTCGTCGACAATAAGAATCTTCATAAGGGCAGCATAACCTCAAACACTGTTCCCGACGAATCGCTGGTGCACGTGATTGTTCCGTTAAGCTCTCTCACTCGTTCTCCCACTAGGTACAGGCCCAATCCGGTGCCGTCCGGTTTTTCCGTCACAAAGGGCAGAAACATTCTGTCCTGTAACTCCGGATCAATGCCGCCACCATTGTCACGAATGGAAAACAGCGCTGCGGAATCTCTGAGCTCCGTAGTGATCAGAACCTGCGAGTCCACGCCCTCCGTCGCAGCTTCGATGACATTTTTGATAAGGTTGAACAAAATTTCACTGAGCGTCGCGTCAGTGGCAGTTACGGTCGTTTGCCCAAGATTCAGTTCTGTGCTCACCTGTACGCCGCGCTGTCGAGCCAGATGCATGAGAATGTGAAGCAACCGTTCCACGACTCGGTCCGGGGCTACGCCAACGCGCGATGCATCAGCAGGCCGCGAGAAGTCAAGCAGTCGCTGAGTGGTAGCCGTCAAACGGTCAATTTCCGAGACGATCAGCTCCACATCTTTGGAATGTTCATCGCCCCCCGCCATGTCTTCCTGCAGCAGTGTTACAATGGTGCGTATTGAAGACAACGGATTCCTGATTTCGTGCGCCAGCGAACCGGAAAGCAATCCCAACACCGACAGCTTCTCCTGCTGGACCGCTCGACGCTCAGCGGACTGCCGGGCGTCTTCCAGTTGTCGGTTGTGAATCGTGGCGGCGAACTGATCGACAAGCATCACTGTAGCATTCAATTGCTCGTCTTGCAGACGATCACCACTGACGGGAGTTCCCAGCAGCAACAGCCCACGAATATCCCGGTAATCAATCCGAAATGCGGCGATCAGGTCAACGTCTCGCAGCATTTGCAGCTGTCGCCGATCCGTACACCGGGAACTGTCCACCCAGCGATCAAAATCCGTCGCGGCCAGAACTCCTGCCACCTTCGCGATTTCGTCGTTTGAATATTCCGTTTCATCCTGGACGTTCGTCGCTGAAACCATCTGCGCGAATGGATGTTCAAGCATCAGCCACGAGGTCCGCAATCGCAAGGCATCGCGAATGCCGTGAGTGAACCATTCGGTAATGTCCTTCACGTCTTCAGTCGCTCTGCGCGAAAGTTCAACTGACAACTACCGGGTCGCATCTCGAGCATCCACGACGTCGCCGCCGACAAGGTAGCTGAGGCCCTCGCGAACTCGCTGGCGCAATGGCTGATAGGCCAGAACCATCGCGACCAGCAGCAAGCCTTCCACGACGACAAAGTCAAATTGAACCTTCTGGCTGAAACGACTCATTAGCGGTGAGATCGTCAGTCGATGCAGATAGAGATAGAATACGGCCAGCACGATTGCCCCGTAGACCAGAGTTCGTTCGAAGACCAGCGTCAGCAGGCGGCGACGAAAGATGTACCACGCGAACACAAGCGTCGGCACCAGAGGAGACAGATTTGTCACCAGACGAAGAACCGGTTCATGTCTGGCCGTCGCCGGCGTTGCGATGTACCAGATGGTCAACAGTGTGACCGCCAACAGGCCGATCGAAAACTTCATCAGGAACCGTACAGCAGCTGGCGATTCGCCCAGATTGTGCCGACTTCTCACGAACAGACCAGCCGTCAGCAGATTCGCAAAAACCTGCCAGATGAGGTATGGCGATTGAAATTTGCTGGTCGCCACCATGAAGTCACGACTGTCTGATCGCACAATTTCTGCAGAAACCGCCACGATAAACAGAGCAGGGATATAGATCAGCAGATAGCGACGATTTGTCGGGGGATGAGCGATGCCCCCGGTTCGATGGATACGAACTCCGGCGTGAAGAATTGCACAGCTGAGCAACAGCAGACCGCCCGCCATGGTCGTCATACATGCCGCATCCAGCCACGCGGCAGTCGTGCCCATTGTTTCACGTAACAGAGCGTGAAGAAAACTCCCAAGGTGCCAGAGAGTCGCTCCAACTAACGCCCACTTCAGCCAGATCGCAGTCAGGGGACGGTTAACCTTTTCCAATACGACCAGCAGCAGCACCGTGTCGATGACGGCGGCGAAACCCACACAGAAGAGTTCGACTTGCGGTGGCATTGGAGTTGGCGGCAGGTTGAAGAAGCTGGAGTTGTCCCTCGATTATAGCTGCTTACTCAAAGAATGCTGTCGAGTCCTCGAGAACGACCAGCGCACAACCATCGTTCAAACGACTGCGATCATCTCGTATCAGGGGCGCTCGCCGCGCGCCAGTCGGGCGTTGATATCGGCGATGACCGGCTCGATGTCCGCGATAGAATCAATCACGTAATGTGCACCAGCTTCGCGAAGCTTCTGGCGGGTCACTTCATGTCGGCCTTGAATTTCCTGCTCAGATATCGTGTCTGCCTCTTCAAGCGAATTAATCAGCATGTAGTTGCCGTAACGAGACACGCCCACCGACCAGCACCCGGCGTTGAGTCCTTCGCCAACGCCCCCGACGGTGTCATCCACTTTGACGACCGATTCGATGGGCCAGAGATCAAGCAGGTCCAGATTTTTGTAAACCATGAACGGTTTCGGTCGCGCACCGTTAACGACTTCATCACCGGCGACGGTGGCGTCGGGAGTAAATCCCTGTTTGATCGCAGCTTCCAATAACACGTCGACCATGACTCGTGTAAACCCGGTCGAAACACCAATCCTGATGCCCTGTTGCTGCAGTCGCTGGGTGACTTCCGCAGTGCCGGGCAGCAAATCAGTGTACTTCGGTAAACAGGCAACCTGTGCCGGGACAAAATCGGAAAACATCCTGTCGACATCGCCCTGGTCCGGATACTTACCGTGAACGGCCTTCCACCGTTCTCGAATGACCGGGTCCAGCGTCAGTTGTTCGATATGTAGATCTTTGCGCAACCCCATCGGGCCACGTGCCTCATTCATCGAAATCTCAACACCCTGATTTTTGAAAACCTCGGCAAACACGACCGCCGGGGCAATGACGTACGCATCCGCCGTGGTGCCGGACCAGTCAAGGACGAGCCCTTTGACCTGGCCGCGGTATTCACGATGAAATCGAAAATCTGACATTGTGCGAGTCTCTCCAGAATAAATGTATTGGTGATATGCAGTGAACGGCATTAGCCGCTGATTCCTGAGCGTTGGTGACTGCCAACAGACTATTTAAACATAATGAATTCGCCCCGCACCAGCCAGCGTCTTTCAGGCACCGGTTTCCGGGACGTCTTCCGGCCAATAGCGCTCAGTCACGATCCTGCTCTCAGTGAAAAACCGGACTACTTCTTTGCTCTGGCCCTTAATGTCGGCAAAGATGCTGCCTCTCATTCCGCCAAACGGCAGATAGGCCACCGGAGCGGGAATACCGACATTGATGCCGATCATTCCAGCCAGAGTTTCTGTCTTGAACCGCCGAGCCCAATAGCCGCTTTGCGTATAAATGGATGCTCCGTTGCCATACTCGTGGTTGTTGATGGCAGCGATTGCTTCGTCCAGAGAGTCGAATTTCAGAATGATCACGACCGGCCCGAAGATTTCTGTGCGTTCCAGTGTCGCCCCGGGCTGCACGTCGGCCAGCACCGTCGGCCCGATGAAATGGCCACCCTCGCAACCAGGAATATTTGTACCGCGGCCGTCCAGTAACAGCGTCGCACCTTCATCAATGCCGACCTGAATCAGATCTTCAATCCGTCGTTTCGCACCACTGCTGATCACGGGGCCGATGGCCAGCGCGTCATCCCGCAGGTGCTGGTTCAGCGGATTGCCCACGGTGGCAGACTTTGCCGCAGCGGTGAATTGTTCACACACCTGTCGGTAGGTCTTGTCACCCACGCAGGCGATCGCCGATGCCGCCATGCAGCGTTGGCCGGCGCAGCCAAGACAGCTGGTCAGCATGTTCTGCACCACGCGATCCAGTTTCGCGTCCGGCATGACAACCAGGTAATTCTTTGCCGATCCCAACGCCTGACACCGTTTACCGGTTCGTGCGCAGGTTTCGGCAATTTCCCGCGCGACGGGCGACGATCCCACAAAGGAGATGCCGTCAACGTCCGCATGCTGCACCAGTGCCTGGCTCGCGACTATGTCACCGTTGACCAGATTAATGACGCCCGGTGGAAATCCACATTTTTCGATCAGCCTGAAATGTGCCTGCATTGTCAGCGGAACCTGTTCAGAGCACTTCAGGACAAAAGTGTTCCCGGAAGCTACCGCATAGGGCAGGAACCAGAACGGTACCATCGCGGGAAAATTGAATGGAGCAACCATGCCGAACACACCGATCGGCAGCCGAATAACTTCACCGTCAATGTCTGCGGCACAGTTCGTGACATTCTCACCCTGCATTAAAGTCGGCATGCCGCACGCGACATCCACGTTTTCGATGGCACGTTTCATCTCCGCACGAGCATCCGGCAGACTCTTCCCCATCTCTTCAGTAATCT
>JAQWLN010000032.1 GCA_029247265.1 Fuerstiella sp. | reverse complement strand
ATGCTGGTCGGCAATTACGTTCTCGGCTACTGGGGTGACAGCATCGCTCTGGACCCGACGACACAGGAAGGCTGGCTGGCAGGTGCTGCACAATTCTGGTTAATGCCAGCGGGACTGGCAGCCGGCGTTGCCATACTGTTCTTCCTGACATTCTGGGACAAGACGGATGGCCTGAAAGAAGAAGCAGGAACTGAATAGCAACAGCTGACGCGATTTTTCTGGTAAGCACCTTGCGATTCTCGGTCCTGAACTCCGGTTTGGAAACCCATGTTTGCGAAGCTCTGCTTCGCAAACATGATGGGGCGACGCAAATGTTTCGGCGAGGCGGAGCTTCCGGCACAATATGCTCTCTGGCCGGAGCCTGGGAGCAAGGCACGGTAATAGAGGTGGTTGCTTCACCGACTTTGGAAACGTGGCTATGCCGCGTGGGAATTGTGTGATGACTGACAGCACATCATCTCCGCAGCCACAGGACCGCGGAGTTTCTTTCCTGTACATGGCGGCCGCATTTGTCATTGTAGTGGCCGGCTTGCGGGCAGCTGAGCCCATTCTGAATCCGTTGTTGCTGGCCGTCTTTCTGTCCGTCATTACGGCCCCCGCTTACTTCGGGCTCACCAAAAGAAAGATTGCCGACTGGCTGGCTCTTCTGATAGTCATCAGCGTGCTGTCGGCCACTCTGATCGGTGTGGTTTTCTTTGTCACCGGATCAATCGCCAGCTTCACGTCCGATGAGCAGCAGGATCATTATCGAGACAGAATTCTTGAAAAGCGTGCCATCGTGGAACGCTGGTTGTCGAGTGTAATCGACATCAAAAGCGACACCGCAACCACAGACGATGAGTTGGAGGCCGCTGCGGAGTCAGACGCCGGCGAAGGGGCGAACAGCAATGCTGAGCAGACCCCTGTGGCGGACGTCGTCAAATCGGTGGAAGAAACGACCGACACCGACGATCCAGAAAGGATCGACATCGTACGGGAAGTCGACAGCGATCAGCCCGCACTGACAGACGCCGAATCGTCAGATCTTCCAGAGATCGACACGAAGGATGACGGTGACGGTGATGTGGCGTCGCCACGGGTTGAGCCGCGAAAGAGCCTGGGCGAATTTTTGTATTCACAATTCGATCCGGGAATGGCGCTGTCCTGGGCAGCCAGCGTTGTTGGCAGTATCGGCAAGGTGCTTAGCAACGTATTTCTGATCCTGCTGACTGTTGTTTTCATTCTGCTGGAAGTCGGCACGTTCAACGCCAAAATGAAAAGTGCATTTGTCCGCACGGAAGAAACGAAGGCACGAGCTGACCAGATTGTCGAAAGTATTCAGCACTACATTGTCATTAAGACCTGGATCAGTCTGGCGACTGGTATTCTGGTGACACTCTGGCTGATTCCACTGAAAGTGCCGCACCCGGCTTTGTGGGGACTGCTGGCATTCTTCTTTAACTACATCCCCAACGTGGGATCAATCCTGGCTGCAATTCCGGCAGTTCTGATCGCGTCGCTGGAATCGACATTCCTTGTCGGCGGTGCCGTGGCGGCGGGATTCGCAGTCATTAATGGCGCAATTGGCAATTTCATTGAGCCACGCATAATGGGCAAGGGACTTGGTCTGTCACCTCTGATCGTCTTCTTCTCTCTGATTTTCTGGGGCTGGGTACTGGGCCCCATCGGCATGCTGCTTTCCGTACCGCTGACGATGACCGCTCGGATTGCTCTGGACGGCTTTGAGGACACTCGGTGGATTGCTACGCTGATGGGCAACGCGAGTACGTAATCTAACCCCATCTTCAGCGCCGTTATTCATGTCCGAACAGTACACAGATGCATGATGGAGCATGGACGTTGCTGCGATTATAGGCCAGTTCACCGTTGGCAGAATTCACTTCGAACGATGCCAAAGTGTGAGAGTCCTGCCCGGCCGCCAGCAACCATTTCCCTGACGGATCGATGTTGAAGTTACGCGGTGTTGCACCGCGAACGAACTCCCGTTCGACAAACGTCAGTTCGCCGGAACTCGGATCGACCCTGAAAACGGTAATTGTGTCGTGTCCGCGGTTCGCCGCGTAGACAAATCGTCCGGATGGGTGGACTCGAATCTCAGAGCAACTCTTGAATTTTTCCTTTGCCAACGCCGCCTTCGGCACGGTTTCGATCGTCTGCTTTGCCGTCATTGTGCCGGCAGCCGCGTCATAGTCGAAGACAGTAACGCTTAGATCCAGTTCATGCAGAACGTAGATCCATTTTCCGTTGTTGTGAAACTTCATGTGGCGAGGGCCGCCGCCGGGGGCGATTGTGCCCGCTCCGTGTGACTGAATTTCTGACGCTGCTGCATCGACTTTGTAGATCAGCACCTTGTCCAGTCCCAGGTCAGGTACAAAAGCAAACTGGTTGTCCGGAGAAAACCCCGTCCAGTGAGCATGTGATTTGGTTTGTCGCCCAGTGACCGCATTGGAAGCACCTTCGTGTTTGATCAGTTGTGTGCGAGCCTTCAGCGAACCATCGTCGTTCAGCGAAAAGACCCCCGTGGACCCACCGCCATACTGAGCGGTCAGGACCGTTTTCCCAGTTGCATCCACTGACACATGAGCCGCACCGCCATCACCGATTTCGATGGCATTCATGAACGTCAGCGATGCGTTTTTCATCGTGCCATCAATCGCGTACGCTGCCACCGATGGTTTTCCGTCAACTCCTCCGACAGCATACAGCACAGACAGCGACGGATGCATCGCCAGAAATCCGGGTCCGGAGATCTGTGCCACCAGTGTGGGGTCGGACAGCTTGCCGCTGGAGGTGTTCAGCGTGCAGTGATAGATTCCCTGACTGGGCTTCCGACTGCTGGTTCCCAGCCACACATCGATCAGATCACCCTGTTGACTGGCTGCGTTCGCCATCGGCTCAGCACCTTTCAATTCAGAAACAGTAAACAGCAGTGTCGCCAAACAGCTTAGAACGCAGATTCGAAGTGCCACAGATGAACTCCCGATGAATAATGCCGGAACAGAGACATGTCATCATGGCGAATTCCACACGGTCTGAAAAGCGAACACAGATCGAAGCACGTTGCTGAGGGGCAAACTATTCTCGTTTAACCGCAAGCCCAGCGGGAGCGTGTACTTGCGTGAATAAAACGCGGGCGTCGCCCGCGCGGTTAAACAAAGTACGCCTGTGAAATGAAAACGCCGGGTAACTTTCGCCTCTTCTGAATTCTGATTATGCCACGCCCGCAGTCATGGCGACTCGGCGATACAGACCAGCCGCTTGAGCCCGCGATGATATAATCGACCGTCCGCGTAGCTGATCGAACTGAGACTCCAGGTTTTGCCAGCCGGTCCAAGATCATTCACTGCAACCAGAGCGGCCGCATCAAACTGTTCGGCACTCGCATCGATAACGTACACCGTCCCCAGCATGGTTGAAAAATAGACAAGATTATTGATTGCGATGGGGCTGGCGGATGTCACGTGCCCCCATCCGTCACTTTTCGCTCGGCGGTCAGCCGCCGTGTCAATACCTCGCGAGTTCTGCGTGTCCGCGGGAATGTGCCGGTCCCACAGCAATTGCTCGCCACCGTCTCGCGAACGCACGACCTGAATCGGCACCTGCAGATACTCCACATTCCCGGTCTCGATATTCGCTCGACCAATCATGTGCCCTTCATGACTCATAAACAGACAGTACCCGTCGACCACAATATTCGTCTGGTTGGTCGGATAACTTCGTGTCTTCTTACCAGGTGGCTTGAAACTGGTGTTTGACTGCAGGGTGTGTTGTTCCCTCGACGGGGCCCATTTTCGCACGTCGACGTTTTGGAAAAGCGAGATCGTTTTTCGGGTTTCACCCGAATTAATGTCCAGCACAACCAGTGATCCGGTGTCGAAGCAGTACGCGAAACGGTCGTCAAAATCTGTCACGAAGAACGCCATGCCAGTGGTGATGTCTTTCCGCCACAGCGTTTCACCAGGCGTTGCCTGGTCAAGACTGGTGAGCGAAAACCCGTATGGTTCTTCAGGAGGCCGATGACCTCCACCGCGTCCATGAAACAAGACCGGTTTGCCTCCGGCCATGCCGCACGTCGGAGTGTTGTGAATACTGGTACCGTCTGCGGCTACCCACTGGGGCTGCCCCGTCGACTTATCCCACGCTCGCACGAACGTCCACGGCCAACCGTCGGCATTACTTTCCCGCTTGCCTTTCTGTGCCAGCATGGGGCGGCGTGCCGGGTCGTCTTCGTCACGCATGGCCACATACATCAGCCAGTTGCCGTACAGCATTGGTTCGCAGTTCTTAGCGTTGTGTCGCGTTCTGGTCTCGAACTTCCGTGACCAGACCTGTTTGCCTTCCACCGTACAGCAGACGATCAGACCGCCCGCGTTTATGAACCACACATGCCGTCCGTCCGTCACGGGTGTCGGTGAGGTGTTGTCGGAAAATAACCCTGAATGAGGCATCGGTTTCCTGCCGGGAAGCTCGACCTGCCACAGTTTGCGGCCCGTTGCGGCATCAAAGCACTGCCCAACAACGTCCGTGCCCGCCGCCTCTTTGACGGTCGTCCCCGTGGGCAGCGGCTTATTGATCGTCAGAAACATGCGGTCACCGGACACGGCAATTCCGCTCTGCCCACCCTCGTCCAGCGTCGCCGCCCACAGAATATTCTGCCCCGTACTCCCACTCCAGCCGGTCGGCACACGGTGATGAGTCTCAGTCGTCCACGAACCGTTCGGTCCGGCCGCCTGAGGCCACGTCTCTCCGGCGCAGACCGCAGAAGCTGATGTAAGCAGCACAAACAGTGAAACAGAATGAAATGTTTTCACAGCAATCGATCTTTCAGAATTCAGCGAGCCCGTTAGACAGCGTTGGAGCATAAAGGGAATTGAACAGGACACACAGCGTCAGCGTGGGGCATCGGCAGCAATTCCGAGAGTATGTGTGACATCCGCCACAACGCGGGCCCCCGAGACGCCATCGTTCCACAAACCGATGATCTTGATGTCACGACGATCAGGTGTGCACCTCAATTCGTATCTCAAACAGTCTTATCGGGGAACGGTCTCGCCGTGCTGGAAACGGTGGATAATCGACTCAATGACGCTAAAATCGCTCAATCACGTCGCCGACATCTCGGTCACTGGAGAATGAGAACGGTCCTTTTGCAGACGCCTCAATATGAATCCTCAAACGAAACAGCAGGTGGTTGACACCTACTTTATGGAACACCGAGCCAAGCTGGTGGACATCGCCGCCTACCTGGATCGCATTGACCGTGGCCAGGGAGACGATCTTTCGGATTTCCGTGACGAGGCATTTCGGCGTGCTGTTGAAATTCTGCTGGACGGTCAGACACACC
Source organism: Fuerstiella sp. (assembly GCA_029247265.1). GTDB lineage: Bacteria > Planctomycetota > Planctomycetia > Planctomycetales > Planctomycetaceae > Fuerstiella. The sequence goes on along the minus strand of JAQWLN010000032.1, from coordinate 37,208 downwards.
GGGCCAGACGGATTCTGGAGTTGCTCAGTGACCATAGCACCGAGTTGCCTCGGTCAGCCGACGGCATGAAGGGGGCTATGGGCGCGGTTTCGCTGACGGATGGGGGTGCCGCGTGAAGTATATCGACCCCCACATTCACATGGTGTCGCGCACTACTGATGACTATCAGCGAATGGCACAGGCAGGATGTATCGCCATCACGGAACCGGCTTTCTGGGCAGGTTTTGACCGTTCATCAGCTCAGGGGTTTTACGACTACTTCCGGCAGTTGACGGAATACGAGCCGAAACGGGCTGCTCAGTTCGGCATTCAGCACTTTACCTGGTTGTGTATCAATCCGAAAGAAGCAGACGACCCGGGGTTCGCTCGCGAAGTGGTGTCGATGATCCCGGATTTCCTGAACAGCAAAGACCAATTATGTGGCGGCAACGTTCTGGGCATCGGCGAGATCGGTCTTAATAAGAACACAAAGAACGAACTGATTATCCTGGAAGAACAGATCGCGCTTGCAGAAACGTACAACCAGATGGTGCTGGTGCATACGCCGCACCTGGAGGACAAACTCAAGGGCACTCGACTGATTATGGATGCGCTGTCGGCCAGCACGATTGATCCTGGACGAATTCTGATTGATCATGTCGAGGAGCACACCGTGCCCGAAGTTCTGGAACGCGGGTTCTGGGCGGGGATGACTCTGTATCCCGACACGAAAGTCACGCCTCAGCGTGCCGCGGACATCATCGAAATGTACGGTGACGAACGGATCTGGATGAATTCCGCGGGTGACTGGGGCTGCAGTGATCCGCTGGCCGTCCCGAAAGCTCGGTTGGAGATGCGTCGCCGAGGTCACGCACCGACGACCGTTGACAAAGTGACGTTCGACAATCCGCAGCAGTTTCTCAGTCAGTCTCCAAACTTCTCGTTAGTTTGAATCTACTTCACGCCGGTGAAAGAACTGAGGTGTGAGATGCATCGAATCGGACTGTTTCGGCAGTCACCATGTCAGTTTCTGTTGGCTGTTGCCTTACTGTTTCCGGGCGTGTCCGCTGTTCCTTTGGCTGACGAGCCGCCCGGCAGCCGTTCGAATCGCACGCACGATCTCAATCCGTTCAATTCTCTGATCGGTGACTGGCGTGGTGTTGGACAGTTGAAACGCGGGTCTTCAAAAGGGGCCTGGATAGAGAAGACTGTCTGCGAGTGGCAATTCCGTGCCGCAGAAACATCGGTTGTCCTGAAGTCCACGGGCAGTGAGCGTTTCGAACAGCTGCGTCTGGCATGGGATCAGAAGAAAAAACAACTGGTCCTCACCAGAAAAACAAAGCAGGGCGTTCACGAATATCGCGGACCAGCACCCACAGACTGGCCCCGGGCCATTCGACTCGAAACAGTTCGCAATGATGACGGCGTTGTTTATCGTTGCACGATGCAACAATTAAGCGACATTCGCGCAACATTGCTGTTTGAGAAACAAACTTCGCCGAACGGAAGCTTTCGTCGAGACTTCGGGATTGGATACACTCGAGCCGGCGCCAAACTGGCACAGTCTGGCAACGGACAACGCAGATGTGTGGTGACGGGCGGTCTCGGTACGATTCCCGTCAGCTTTCAGGGGAAAACCTACTACGTGTGCTGTCACGGCTGTGTTCAGGCCTTCAACGAAGCTCCGGAAGCGATCATCGAGGAGTATCGCGCCTCGCTGAGAAAGCCGTAAGTCCCCCCGCCAGCGACGATCGCAGGCGTGGATTAAGCTTCGCGAATCCGCTCAATAACGGTACGACCGCTGTTTTCGAACGGAACAGCTCTAAGTCCCAGCATAGTCAGTCATTTCGTTGAATTCCCACTAGTTCGTCGGTACTTTCTGTTGCTCACCTCCTCGTTTGCCGAGTCTGGAATCGCTCCAGCAAACGACTGCTCCTGTCACCTGAATCTCTATTTGTCGCAGCTCGGTAGTCCCAGACTGCGAATCACCGCATGTTGTTTCGCCAGTTGGGCCACATCACATCCCGGCGTCCGTCCGTTGTCATAGGCATCTGGATCGTTTTGCTAATTGCAACGATCCAGCAGGCACCGACGTGGGAGAGTGTCGTCGAGAATGGTGAGTTCGCTTTTCTGCCGCGTGATTCACCAAGTGTTATTGCGGAAACGCTGTTTCGCGAGACGTTTCCGGACCACAGCGTTTCCAGCAGCGTAGTTCTGGTTCTGCGCAGGGAAGCTCGACGTGAAGGTCTGCTGGAGGAGGACTACGAATTTATCCGTCAGGTCGTGGTTCCTGGTCTGCGACAGACCATCGGTTTTCTGGAAGGCGAGGACGAACACGAAGAAGATTCGAAGGACGCCGATCAGTCTCTTGTCCGAAAACTGAGCTGGCGGGAAACACCTCATATCGGCCAACTGTACGACAGCCCGGACGGGAAAGCGTCGCTGGTCGTGCTGGAACTCAAGTCTGAATTTCTTGATCAGGGCAACGCAGCACTCATTGCCGACGTGGAGAGGTTTCTGCGAGAGCGGCGACATATCGCAACCAGCGATCCGACACAAATGTCGATTCCACAGGGGCTGGACATAGCCTTCAGCGGCACGGCAACGTTCGGTCGGGATATCATTCGCGAAGCCAAAAACAGTGCGGAATCCACGGAAACGTGGACCGTCATTCTGGTGGTTTTTCTGCTGCTGATCATGTACCGAGCTCCGCTGCTGGCAGTTATACCGTTGCTGACGGTGGCCGTCGCGGGAGCTGTTTCAATCAGCCTGCTGTCAATCGCCGCTGACCTTGGCTGGGTACGCCTGTTTAACGGAATTGAAGCGTACGTCACCGTTCTGGTATACGGTGCGGGCGTCGACTACTGTCTGTTCCTGATTGCTCGATACCGTGAAGAACTGGAAGCGGGGGCGAACATTGAAGATGCGATCTGTGTTGCCTTAACAAGAGTTGGTTCGGCTTTGGCGGCCAGCGCCGGCACAACGATGTGCGGCATCGGCATGATGTGGTTTGCAGAATTCGGAAAATTTCAACAGGCGGGCATCGCGATTGCCTTCGGCCTGTTAATGACTTTGTGCGCAGCACTCACGCTGACACCAGCGATCCTGAGACTTTCCGGACGGTGGGCCTTCTGGCCCAGTGTTCCTGCGCAACGCCCTGCGACCGGGGCCGGCTGGGTAGCCAGACCGGACAAGTTTTCGCGACTCCTGGCGATCGGCTGGAAACGCATCGGCCGGCTCCACCTGCGGCGGCCGTGGATGATGTGGCTGAGCAGCATCCTGGGTATGCTGCCGTTTTCGATTCTGGGACTCGTCTTCTTTGGTCATCTGAGTTACGGGCTGATTTCAGAACTCCCCGACACGGCTCCCTGTGTGCAGGGCGCTGCTGCCCTGCAGGCACACTTTCCGGCCGGCGAAGTGGCCCCGGTGCGGGCCCTCGTCGACCTGCCCCTCCGCAACTTTGCTAAACTCGAGAAGAAACCGGGACCGCCGCAGGATATCGTGGACTTCACCGAAAATATTCTGGCTCACGGTGACGAGCTGGGTATCCAGGCCATCCGGTCGCTGGCCGATGCCACAGGCGGCCGCGACATCGGACGCATACCGGCCCAGGTGATTCGCATGCGGGCGGTTAAGGACTTCGCAACTGAAGAGTATCCGACCATTACACGTTTGGATCTGATTTCCACCCGAGACCCGTTTACTCGATCCAGTATCCAGGAGTTTCACAACGTCCGGGAAGAGATCCCTGAACTGCTGCCGGAATCCATGTCTGGGGCTACGATCCACCTTGCCGGAGAAACGGCCAATCTCAGTGACCTGAAGGAAGTCACTGACCGTGATCAGGTGCGAGTCAACGGACTGGTGACGCTGGTCGTCTTTATCATTCTATGGATACTACTGAAGAAACCGGGACTCTGCAGCTATCTGATGTTTACAGTGCTGTTCAGTTATCTGGCCACCCTGGGCTGCACGTTTATCTTCTTCTGGGCCCTCGACCCATCCGGCTTCTCAGGCCTGGACTGGAAAGTGCCCATGTTCCTGTTCACGATTCTGATTGCCGTCGGCGAGGACTACAACATCTTTCTGCTGACAAGAATCGAAGAGGAAAAGCTCGTCCACGGACCGGTCGAAGGTATCACGGTCGCACTGGATCGAACCGGCAGCATTATCAGCAGCTGCGGGATCATTATGGCCGGAACATTTTCGTCGCTGATGGCTGGCAGCCTTGTCGGCATGGACCAGCTGGGCTTCGCGTTGGCCCTGGGCGTTCTGTTCGACACCTTCCTGATCCGCCCCATCATGGTGCCATCATTTTTGATTCTGCTGGCCCAGGGAAAACTCGGCATATTCAGTCGGCTGGCCGGATACGCACCAGAAGAATCCAGTGGAGATAATGCGGGCACCGCCGAATCCGCGGTCTGATGTTGTCCTGTCCCACCCCAGGCTGGGCACGAAATCTCCGCTGACCTGGCACCGCTGGTATCGGTGATCTCACGCGGCACACCCTGAAGAAACAAGGTGTGTCGCTCTCATCCCTTTGGTTCAGGACGCAGCTGGATCCTTGCCGTCCTTCCATGGACCGCTCAGCTTCATATGGTCGGGCTCTTCCAGCAGGCTGCCGTGGTCACCGGCCTTCCAGCCAGCGATGTGATTCGGCTTGCCACGCTCCTTGGAACGAGCCTCCCACTGATCCGCCCACGACGAATTGCCGTCGCCGATGGTGTGCGTATCGCTATCAAAGTGGAAGACTTTGCCTTCACGGTAGCTGCGAGCACCAAGAATCACCGTTGTGATCGCAGCCGCACCCAGTGCCGGGTCGTTGTTGCACATGCTCGGATCATCAGCCACCATGGCTTCAATCCAGTTTTTGAAATGAGCATAGGTAGTGTCCTCAACACCTTCCGTTGTAATTCGTTCTTCCTTCAGCTTGCTGTTGCGGGTCACCTGAGGCCGTTCCGGTACGTGATCGAATCCGTCAAATTTCTCACCCGTGCCGAACACGAATGAGCCAAAGTGGCCTCGAATCAATTGTTTGATCGGTGTGTCCTGACACGCCATTGTAGCAGTCACCAGTCCCTGCACACCTTCCGGAAAGTCGGCCACGACGGTGGCAACGTCCGGCACTCCGCGGCCGTCGTATTCCAGATAGATGCCACCAGCGCCGACAACCCGTGCCGGGAACCGCAGTCCCGTAGCCTTCAACATGCTTGTCGTGCGGTGTACGAACAGATCGGTGAACATGCCTGAACCGTAGGGCCAGAACCGACGCCACTGACGGTACACAGCCCGGTCGAAGTCTTCGTATTCGGCAAGACCTTCTTCCACACCCAGCCACTTCTTCCAGTTGATGTTCCGGGGATTCATCTTCGAATCCAGTTTATAATAGCGCCATTGCCCCTGTGCCGAATTGCGAAAGAATTCGGTCTGATACATCAGTACCTTGCCCAGAGTTCCCGCTGTCAACAGGTCGTTGACTTCATTCCACAGCGGCAGACTGGTCGACTGCACTCCAACCTGCATGACCTGACCGGACTTCTGCCAGGTCTTCATGACGTCGATGGCTTCTTCCACCGTCTTGGTCATGGGCTTTTCGCAGTACACGTGCATGCCGGCGTTAAGGGCGTCTATCGCCTGCCTTGCATGCCAATGGTCCGGTGTACCGATGCAGACGGCGTCCAGATTCGCCTTTTCGTACATCTCAACATAGTCTTGGTACTTGTCCGGAGCGTTGCCGGTTTCTTTTTCGATGTAGCTTGCCGCACGATCACGATGCTCACTGTATACGTCACATACAGCCACAAGTTCGATCGGCTGCCCTTCCAGTTGCAACTTTGTCAGTCTCTTGACGTGAGCTCCAAAACCGCGACCGCCCGGACCTACAAAGCCAATTCGGATTTTCGCATTGGCACTCACCGAGCCTGCTGCTGCACTCGTCGCCAACTGAGTGGCTGCACCCAGGACTCCGGCGGTGCACGCAGATGATTTAAGAAAGTCGCGACGGGACGAATCGGGCGATGGCATGACAGAAGCCTTTCAAACGCGATTGTTGATTGAAATCGGTGTGTTGACGAAGTCGAAACCGCAGACATCCGAATCGGTCGCATCGAGTACCAATTGCGGAACGGCCAGTCGCACATCATGCAGTCCGCGGGACCAACTGTAAAGCAAAACACGCCACCACTTGACCGTACACAGATAATGCGACTGCACAAACCGACCGGTCAGGAACACAGACTCATGTACCAGTCGCAGTCGGATCGATCAGTCCGGTCGTGGTCGTCGCACATTCCTGTCGATCAGCAGCTCCATCAACGCGTCTCTGGAACTGATCCCCAGCTTCTTCCAGATACTGGCCCGGCGAAACTGAATCGTTCGCAGACTGACGTCCAGCTCATCAGCAATGGCCGAACATATTTTTCCTCGAGCTATGAAACCAAGCCCCCGTTTTTCTTCGCAGGTCAGTTGATCTGCCTTCCTCTCAAAAGCGTCGCGAACTTTGTCCACGCGATGGCGGTCGGCATCTTCGGCCAGTGCCTGACGAATTGCCACTACAAGGTCCTCGGTTGCCAGCGGCTTTTCAAGGAAGGATACGGCGCCAGCCTGCATCGCCTTGACACACATGGCGATGGTGCCATGGTTCGTGATGACAATCGTGCGAGTAACGTGTCCAGCGGCGATCAGCTGTGCGTGCAGGTCCAGGCCGCTCGTGCCAGGCATACCGATGTCAACAACAAGGCAGCCACGCCGGCCTTCGCCGAATCCGGCCAGAAAATCTGCTACACAGCAATACGTTTCTGACCGAAGTCCCATGGTGTCTGCAATCTCTGAAAGAGAATGCAGGACAGCGGGGTCGTGGTCCACAAGAAAGAGTGTTGGCTGATCCTCCATCGTTGGCCTCAGTTATCACGACGGGCTGGCATGAAAAACCGCGATGCACTTCCAAGGGTAACTCAGAGGCATCCGTTTCAATCGTTATGACCTGTTTTTCTTCGTTACCTCACGCATTTAACGTTCAGTTTTCCGCACTTTCGCAGGGACCACCCTGTGTGGGAAACCGTCACTGTGTTCACACTTATTTTCTGCGACCCCCCCCCCCAATCATGAATCGTTCATGCAGCAGGAGCAGCAGCCAGCCATCAAACCGCCGTGTCTCTTGAGCAATGAATTTACAATGCAAGGAGAACGTCACCGTCCATTACGGGATCACGACGCTGCACGACTCCAACATTGTTTTGCGCAAAGTGCGCAAACGCGGGAATCACCCTACTTTCGATTCAAGGACCTATACATACGTATCCGATCATACGCGTACAATCTGCTCACCCTATTGCAGAGATATGCCAGGCGATGACTGTCTATCCTCATAACCGATCAGAATTTCATGAAGCGCGTGTTAAGATACGTCGGCAAAGATCGCGAAATCGTCGCAATGCTGCAGAAGGAGACTCGGGCGAGCGATTGGCAGTGGACGGAACTTAGATGTATCGGGCAGTTGGAATCCTGCCTGCGCAGAAGAAATCTATCCCGGTTTCCTGATCACCTTTCAAATGGTGTGGAATATCAGCGATGGCTGCGAGACCGATTTGCCCCATCATTCTGGAACTGGATTTTTATCAGCCAGGAGCCGCAGAAGTTGTCCGAAACGTCAGGAAACTTGACTCGGTCGCTTCAGTAATTGTGTTATCCCGCCAGTCCACTCTGACGTCGTACGCGATTGCCCGAATGAACGGCGCGACAGCCTTTTTTACCAGACCGCTTTACGACCTGAAGGCTCAGATAGAAGCAATCCAGGCGGCGTTTGAAGCGAACGATCGCTGGGAGAGAACGCTGGTTCAGATGCAGACGGGGTTCCATGTTGTCGGATGTGTCTGATAGCAGACCACCTGAACGTCCTGAGCATTATTCAGACGGCCGTTCCTCACCAATCACGGGAATCGTGCTGTCGAAACCAAGCCATGTCATTGCACATACGACATAGGCTGCTGCACCGACATAAAACACGGGAGCCCAGCCGAAGTGTTCTGGGACGTTGCCGTACAGTGCCGGAGCGGCGACGGCGCCAAGAGTTGCCACGGTGTTGTTGAAGGCAAAGACAGTCGCTGTTGTATGGCCGCCAATATCCGTGACCGCGCCCCATGTCGTTGTGAGGCTCCAGTCAGAAAAGAACTTTACAGCAAACAGCATCAGGCAAAATATCTGTGGGTCGTCGTACCACAGCATGGAAACGGCCAACAGAATTCCGGCGGTCCCTTTGCCGGCCAGCCCGACGGCTCGACGCGACCATTTCAGGTTGTCCGTTTTCCGGATCAGGAAGTCATTCAGAAATCCACCAGTCGCGCCGCCCAGCAAGGGCAACGCTTAATAAAATCCCATCTGGCGAAATTCAAGGCCGTGGACCTCAAACAGGAACAGCGGTATCCACGCCGAGTAGATATTATCGGCAAGAGCACTCAGGATCGTCTGCAGGTTGAGGCAACCAAGATTCTGGATAGAGCGCGGTGACATGCGGCGAAACATATCGCGAAAACTCAGGCGCGATCGCGTCTCAGATCTCTCGCTGCCTTCTTCCGCCTCGATCAGCCGACACTCCGCTTCGTTAACCGCCGAATGCTGACGAGGCGAATTCCGGAACAGCACCGCAAACAGGAATCCGAAAGCGACTCCGGTCCCCGCCAGCCACCACACTGCTGTCCGCCACGGTACAGCCAGCTCTCCCAGTACCAGCGAACCAATCACAAGGTAGGCGGTCAACCCGCCCAGTCGACCAAAAAGGACATCGGCCATTCCCTAGGCACTGGTTCGAACATCGGCCGGGATCCATGTCCGTGAAATGCGGCTCAGGCAGGCGAACACAGCGGACTGTCCGGCTCCCAGCACAGCTCTGGCCAGGCCGAGGGCTTTGACAGACGGGGCCCATGCGTGCAGTCCCAGCCCCACGGACCAAATCAGGATCAACAGCGTCAGGATTAAATGAGCTCCGGCAACGTCCGCCAGGGCTCCGAGTGGAACCTGAAAAATCAGGTAGCAGAGTGAGAACGCTGAATCCAGATAGCCAAGTTCGTCTGTACCTAGTCCCCATTGCTGCTTCAACGACGGCTTGATCAGAGCGAACATGTACCGATGAAGATACAGCATCCACGATGTTCCGCAGCCCAGAGCCAATACGGTCCAACGGTATTGCGTAGGGCGGTCAGATTGTTTTGCGTCAGCCATTTGTCAGAATCCGACGTATGGCGTCGCATACGTATTCGACTTCTTCATCAGTCATCTCAATGGCATCAAGATTGATGTAACCTTCTTCCGCGTGATGGGCGCGAACCACGATTGTCGGATCGCCGTCTGCCAGCGCATCGCGCAGGTCTGCGGCCGTGTGTCCGCAAGTCATCAGATCCGGCGTCAGTCGGGCTCGTGAGAAAGGACAGCCGTTCGGGTCGGGATCCACATTCAGCGTCAGGCCAGGGACATCCGCCAGTGCTTCCAGAATGCGTTCAACCTTGCCATCCTGAACGGTAGTCCACGCAGAAATGTCCTGGCGCTGCCGGTAGTCAAGCGCGGCCATGGCACCGATGATGGCCTCCTTACCTGCCTTCATGGGGCGCCCGATCCCTTTGTTCTGCAAATAAACCGCTTCAATCAGTGACCGCTGTCCTGCCACGATTCCACCGGTCGTTGAACACAGGTATTTGTGAGCGCTGGTGATGACAAGATCTGCACCCGTCTGAATCAACTCTTCCAGTCGCTGGTCCTGAGCGGCACCGTCAACAATGACCGGCACATCAAACTCGTGGGCCAGCTGTACGACCTGCGGCAGGCGGACCCAGCCAAAACGCGCTGTGTGATGAGATTCCACGTGCACGATTGCCGTGACGTCACCGCGCTCTAATTGCAGACGAAGTTCTTCCGGCAGGCAGCGATGAATCGTTCCGACTTCGTGTGCAACGGCGCCGGAAAGCCGAATGGCCTGAGTAACCGGTTGCCCGTAGTTGACGCAATGCCCCTTCTGTATGAGCACTCGGCTGGGCATTCCGGTCGTATCCGGCAGCTGTAGAACCTTGGCAACGTTGCTTCCCGACATGGTGGCTGCGACGCCCAGCGTGATGCCGGCTGACGTGCACGCCGTCACACAACCGGATTCCGCACCTGTGGCCTCGACAATTAAACGTGCCGCCGCAGCCTGTAGTTCATCCAGTATGAAAAAGTGCCGCAGTGACTCGCTCGCCTCGGCAGCGATTTCCGGCAAGACGATGGCGCCGCAAAGATGAGTCATCTTACCACAGGCATTGATCACTCGACGCAGCTTGTACTTTTCAAAAAGATTCACGTTCCAGTCCTTTGACGGATCGGGTTCCGTTGATCAAGGTGAGCTCGTTGATGGCGCCGATGACAGGTTGTCATCTTAGATGCCGCAATGGAAAACAGCCATTGGCAAAGCATATCCGGTAGGCATCTATCAAGCGACCAGCGGGCGCGGACCATCAAGTTCCGGGCGTTAGGCCGCATCGGCCGGCGGGCCACCCCGCCTGGAGGAATGATATGGAGTATGACATTTTGATTCGTGGTGGTGAAGTCGTCGACCCGTCTCAGCAGTTGCGTGGCGTTCGCGACGTGGCTGTATTGGACGGTCGAATTGCCGCTGTGGAAGAACATATTACAGGCGAAGCCGTCAACACGATTGATGCTCAGGGGCAAATCGTCGTACCGGGCCTGATTGACCTGCACGTTCACGTTTATACACATTCGCCGTTTGGACTTGATGCCGATCCACTGTGTCCCGCTGGTGGAGTGACCACGATGCTGGATGCCGGCACGGCCGGTTCGTTCAACTTTGACGCATTTCGGCGCGACAATATTGATCGCGCGAAGACACAGATCTTCAGTCTGGTCAATCTGTCGTGCATTGGCTTGATCGGAGCCAGTCTTGGTGAACTTCTGGACCGTCGTTATGCAGATCCGGACGGAGTCGTGCAAACGATTCGTAATCATCCGGACGTGGCCGTGGGGGTGAAGATTCGCGTCGGCAAACATATTATTGGGGACGGACAGCAGGGTTGGGATAACCTGCGGGATGCGATTCGCGCGGCACGTGAAGCGGGCGTATGGTTGATGGTCCATATCGGCGAATGTCCGATGTCGATCCCGCAACTCGTCAACGAACTCTCCGCCGGCGATTGTATTACTCATTGTTTCAAGGGAGGCAGCACGCGAATTACGGATGATTCGAATCGAATTGATGAGGACGTTCGTGCCGCTGCTGAGCGTGGCGTGATCTTCGATGTCGGACACGGATATGGCAGCTTTCAGTGGGAAGTTGTGGAAGCCGCACTGGAACAGGAGTTTCTGCCAACGACCATCAGCACAGATCTGCACACGCAGAATATTCATGGACCGGTATACGACATGCCGACGACGATGAGCAAGTTTCTGATGCTGGGCGTTCCCATTGAAAAGGTGATCGAAATGTCCACCACTCGCCCGGCGGAAATCCTTAATCGCAGCGACGACATCGGTACCCTGCGTCTCGGTAGTGTCGCGGACATTGCTGTACTGGAGCGGCACGCGGGACAGTTTCAGTTCACGGACAGCTATCGTCAGCACCGCGTCGGCGACGAACTGTTGACGGCCGCAGCAACGATTCGGCGCGGCGAAATTGTGCCGGGCGGAGGAGGCACACGAATGCGGCGGCGTGTTGAGACTTCGAATTCATAGGACAGATCCTCTGCCTGTCCGGACACGACGAGTTTCCGTTCAGTACCACTGCAGCGCACGACATATATGGAGCCCGGAATGGCACGTCGGATTCTCATCGCGGAACTCAAACAGGAGACGGCGACCTTTAATCCCGCCCCGACCGTTTACGAAGATTTTCGCATCGCCGTCGGAGTGGACATGCGAGAATCATACCGCGGGACAAAAACTGAAGTCGCTGGCGCTATCGACGTTCTGGACAACGACGGCCGCTTCGAAATCGTCCCCACGATGGCTGCGGCCTCTGTATCCGGCGGTTACATCAGGAGCAACGACCTTGATCGCCTGCTGAATGAAATGGTGGATGCAATTCGTGACGCCGGTCCAGTGGACGGAGCGTGCCTGTGCCTTCACGGAGCAATGGCCGGCGAATCCGAGGACGACCCGGAGGGCCGAGTGCTGTCTGAAATTCGCAGTGCCCTGGGAACTGTGCCCATCGTTGTCTCTCTGGATCTGCATGCCGTCATTACCGACCGGCTGGTCGACACGGCCGACGTCCTTGTTCCGTATCATACGTATCCGCATACTGACCACTACGAAACCGGGCAGCGTGCAGCACGCAATCTGATTCGTCTGATCGATGGCGATGCCCGTCCAACGGTCGCACGCGTCAAACTGCCGATGCTGGTTCGCGGGGACGAACTACTAACGGCCGGCGGGAAATTCGGCGAAGCCATCCGCATGTGTCAGCGTACTGAACAATCCAACGCCGGCCTTTCCGCCGGCGTCATTATCGGCAACGCGTTCACGGACGTTCCGGCATTACAGTCGAATGTACTGGTGACGACCGATGACGATATGGCACTGGCCCAACGTGAGGCGGAGCACATCGGCCGCTTTATGTGGGACCACCGCGAGTTGTTTCAGGCACAATTAACGTCTCTGGGTGATGCCATCCGCCAGGCAGCTTCGTCTGACGGTCTGGTCGTTTTTTCGGACGCAGCAGATGCGACAGCCAGCGGAGCGGCCGGAGACAGCAACGCGATTCTCGGCGGACTCATCAACGCCAGTTTTACAAAACGGACGCTGATAGCCATTGTTGATGCCCCCGCCGTGGCTGAGGCATACCGTGCCGGAGTTGAAGCGGCCATCACAGTTTCGCTGGGAGGCACGCGTGATCCAGCTCGATTCACGCCGCTGACGCTGGCAGTCCACGTGAAAAGTCTGCACGACGGACAATTTTCGTATGAAGACGGAACGGCTGCACAGGCAGGGAGAGTGTGCGTGCTGGCAATGGGAACGATCCACATCTTGGTGACTGAACGTCCGGTATTCGTCGTTGGCCAGCGTGTGTTTCAGTCACACGGCCTGAATCCCGTAGACTACGATCTGGTGGTGGTGAAATCACCAAACGGATTTCGCACATGGTACGAATCCATCGCCGGTCTGATTGTGTCCGTTGACGTACCAGGTTCTACCAGTGCCAACCTGAAGTCTCTGCCATTTCGGAATTGCGTACGACCGATCTTTCCACTGGATGATGACGTTCCATCGCCATTCGAGAGCAATTGACTGAACATTTTCCGTGACTGCGGCCACTTACCCCAGAAAAGAAGACCGAATGAAGATTACTTCCGTCGAACCCGTGCATTTGCGAGTACCGATTGTCGACGCCATTCCGGACGGCACTCTGGACGTGCTGGTGGTGCTGATCCACACAGATGCGGGCATCACGGGCATCGGCGAAGTGACCAGTCAGTCGTATGTCTGCAAAGCCTGTTTCGAAGCGCCCCGATCAGCGGCTCGACGGCATGGACTGACCTCCATTCTGGTGGGCGAAGACCCGCTGGATGTCGAACGGCTGTGGCAGAAGATGTACTACGAAACCAACCGTTACGGTCGCCGCGGTGCTGCCATTCACGCAATCAGCGGCGCTGACATCGCTCTGTGGGACATTCTCGGCAAGCATAAGAACCGCCCCGTTTACGAATTGCTGGGTGGCGCACAGCGTTCCACCGTGCGTACGTATGCCAGTGTGCTGTTTGGCGATACGCCCGAAGACACGGCAACGCTGGCAAAGGAATTCGTCGACATGGGACTGACGGCGGCCAAGTTTGGCTGGGGACCCTTCGGACAGGATGCCGACACCGACGTCGCACACGTTCGGGCGGCACGAGAAGTCCTCGGCGACGAACGCGAACTGATGGTGGATGCCGGCCATGCGTGGCAGATCGAAACGGCGATCGAACGAGCAAAACTGCTGGCACCGTTTAACATCGCGTGGCTGGAAGAACCGTTATCGCAGGACGATCGTAAAGGCTATGCACAGCTGTGTTCGAATTCCCCGGTACCAATCGCCGCCGGAGAAGGAGACGTCACGCATTGGGACTTCGAGGATCTCATCGAACGAGGACTGCACGTCGTTCAGCCTGATGTTGCTTTCTGCGGCGGATTGACGGTGTGTCGCCGTGTGTCTGATATGTGTGAGGCAAATGATCGTCGAGCGGTGCCGCACTGCTTCAGCACCGGCATCAATCTGGCAGCATCATTGCACTGGATGGCGTCGATTCCCAACGGTGATCTTGTCGAATACTGTCTGCGACCGTCGCCGCTGATGCGGAAGCTCGTTAAAAACCTGCCCCCGCTGATTGACGGTCGCGTTCCCGTTCCCAACGGCCCAGGCCTTGGCATTGAACTGGACGAGGACATAATCGAACAGTTCCGTGTCCGCTACTAAGTCAACACTCAAAAATATTTTGGTCGTAGGCCTCGTCGGAAAGTCACTCTCGCAGGGGAATGGCGATCGCCGACGCCAGAACTCAGCGTAATACGTTGTAGGATTGAAAACGAAAAAATGAGTATCTATCAGCAACTGGGCGTCGAGCCCATAATTAACGCCTGCGGCACGGTCACACGCCTGGGCGGCGCCCCGATGCCGGCTGAGGTGCTTGACGCATTTGCTCAGGCGGCAGCCGAAAGTGTGCCGCTGGAACACCTGCAGGCGGCTGCATCACGCCGGATTGTCGACGTTACCGGCACAGAAGCGGGTTTGGTCACGTGCGGTGCCGCAGGAGCCTTAACACTGGGGGCTGCCGCCATTCTGACCGGGCACAACCTTGCTCGAATTGAAAAGCTGCCATGCTGTGAGGGATTCCCGAACGAATTTATCATCGCGCGTGAACAGCGGAGCGGTTACGATCACTCAGTTCGCGCAGCGGGTGCGACTTTGGTGGAAGTTGGGTTCAACGAAATCGTTTCTAATGCCGGAGTTCGTCGCACGGAAGTCTGGGAATACGAAGCTGCCATCACGCCCCACACGGCGGGGATCGTGTACGTGCACGCGAACGACTCGTGTCCGCAGCTTCAGGACGTCGTGGCTTTGGCTCACGCGCACGGCCTGCCGGTACTGGTGGATGCAGCGGGAGAATTACCCCCTCGTTCCAATCTGAAGGACATACCGGCAACGGGCGCTGATTTGGTGTGCTTCAGCGGTGGTAAGGCAATTCGCGGACCACAGGCAACGGGAATCCTGTGTGGACGTCGTAGGCTGGTGTCGGCAGCAGCGATGCAAATGCTCGACATGGACGATCATCTTGAACTGTGGGATCCGCCGGAAGAACTGATTGATCGGTCACAGTTCAAGGGAATTCCCCGGCACGGTTTCGGTCGTAGCCTGAAGGTTTCGAAGGAGGAGGTCGTTGCTCTACTGACCGCGCTCGATTTGTTCGCCTCCGGAGTCTATGACCGGCAACTGACCGAATATCGCCGCTTACTGGACAAAGTCGCTGACAGCCTGTCCGGCGCGAAAGCAAGCTGTCGTATGCTGGAACCGCTGACGCCGGATCGATGGCCGGTCCTGGAGATCTTCATAGACGCTGCGGCACTCGGGAAATCAGCGATGGACGTGTGCCGCGCCCTGCGCGGGGGAAGTCCACCCGTATACGTTGGGCACGCAGGTTTGAGCGAAGGGCGGCTGCAGATCAATCCGATTTGTCTGCATGATGCAGCCGTGTCAGGCCTGATCAAGCGGCTGCTGGAGGAGATGTCCTGACGAATGTGTTTGCTGCCGAAGTCATGAGCAGCGATAACTATCGGGTCAGCGGGATCCAGATACGAAACTCGGTGCCGAATGAGTCCGATCGCACCAGATCGATGGACCCTTTGAGTTCCTGCTGAGCCAGCTGGCGACAGACAAACAGTCCGAGTCCTGTTCCGGTCGCCTTGGTCGTGAAGTACGGTTCAAAAATCTGATCGTGCGCCTCCTGAGGAATTCCGTGCCCTTCATCTGCAATGCTGACGGCAACGATGGCCTCTCCGGTATCCGATTTTTCAATGCTGGTCGTAACTGTGATACCCGCGCCTTCTTCAGTTGCGTCCAGCGCATTCAATACAAGGTTCAACACGACCTGCACCAGTTGATCGTAGATCGTCCGAACGGCTTTCATGTCTTCCGCGAAGACGGTGTTCACTTCCTTGCCTTTCCAGCGCTTATAGTATTTGGCGATATTGAGAGCATCATTGATGGCCGCATGGATGTCGATCAGAGTCGCCTGCTGACTTGCCGGACGGCTGAAGCCAACGAGTTCCTGAAGGGTGCGATGAATTCGGCTAAGCTGCGTGTGCACCATGCCTAAACGTTCATTCGTGTATTCGTCGGTGTTTCGCCGTTGCAGCATCTGCACGATAGAGCTGATGGAGGCCAGCGGATTGCCGACTTCGTGAGCAATTCCAGCGGCCAGCAATCCAAACGCTGCCTGTTTCTCCTGCTGGACCAGCAGTGCCTGGGATTCCTGCAGATCCTTCGTTCGCGCGCGAATTCGCTGTTCGAGGTGAATCTGATTTTCCAGCAGTTCCGCGTTCAGCATTCCCAGCCGTTCACTGGCCGTCTTCAGCAATCCAGTGAGAGCGATAATTGCCCATGCGGCCCAGCCAAGGAAGACCAGCGTCAGCAGCATCTGCACGGCGTCACCGGAACCACCGCGTCCCGCCAGCAGGCCCAGCAAGCTGTAACTGAGCGCATGCAAACCGAATGTTGCGAACGTCAACGTTGGCGTATGGCGAATCGCGCAAACCAGCAGCGACAGGAAGTAGTAGAATCGAAACGGACTGCTGACGCCTTCGTCGAAATAACACAGAACACCAATAAACAACGCTTCCATCAGGCTGATGAGAATCCGAAACTCAGCCAGCAGAATTTTGCCTTTCCGGCTTCGAAGCGTATCGATGATTGCGTAAACGGCGCCTAATGTCAGGATCGCGTTGAGTTCAAATTTGGCCGACCCGCGATCAGCGGCATTGATAAGGTCTCCGATATTGACCATCAAGTAACCTACCGCCAACCCGAACCAGCGAATACGAACGGTGATGAACTCCGCTCGGAGATCTCGTGCCAGTGGGTCCGCGGCTGGATCACGCATCTTGGTCAGACTGAATCTGGTAGTGCCAAACGAGGACTTAGGGCCAGCAGAACTCATCGAGTCACCGTTCCTGGACTGAGTGAAAGCAACAACAGGAAATACGTTGGAATCACGCAAACGGTACTCAAAACTCGTCCTTCATGCATTCGCTGGAAGCAATGCTTGTGAGGATTAGGCAGAGTCATCCACAACGATCGTGGGACAGCACCGTAAGGACCGTTGGTGCGCAATCGCCCGACAATCAAGGCAATCATCACGACCCGTACAGTCCTCATCGCTACAGGCGGTGTTGCCGACACAAACAGGCATAAACTGCGGCTGAACGTTCAGACAACCGGCAATTTTCGCAGAAAGGCGTCGCCATCGGTCGAATTAGTCTTCTAGACTCGCACCGACAGACGGATCGCGTCTGCAGAATTTTTACTGCGTTCTGAAAATGGCACGGCTTGCCCTTGTCTGCCGCGAGTGTAGCGGCGGGCGAAGTTGGGGATGGGCGGCGATCGTTCAAGACGAAAGATTGACCGGGGACTGGAAATGCTTGTACTTAGTCGAAAAAAAGATGAGAAGATTGTAATTGGCGACTCAATCACGTTAATGGTGATCGAAATTCGAGGCGACAAAGTCCGTCTCGGCATCGATGCTCCGCGGGACGTAACCGTCCACCGCGAAGAAATCTATGATGCGATCAAACGCGAGTCGACGGAACAACCAAAGGTTGATTAGTCAGCCACAAAAACGGGCCAACGAAAGCAGCGACTGATTCCTGTTGGAATCAGTTCGTCCCATTCCTCTTGTGACCGGATCAGTCAGCGTACCGATTCTCCCATGAAGGTCCTCTTACGGCCTTTGTGAATGGACAGATCTGAGGCACAGACTGGACCGCGGAATTCGTGGTGGATGTCGTGGTATTGCGGCATGATTTCGCAGTACCAACGTGCTCATTTTTAACTCACCGGCCGCAGGGAAACTGCGCCCCGGTTACGGCATGAGAACAGCATCTCCCATTTCGACCCTGTGCAGCTCCAGCAGCACAGGACGTTCGGGAGAACTCCCTGCCGAACACTGCTATTCGTAGTCGGCCCCGGTCAGGCTCTGCAGAACAGATTCCTGCCAGTGTCGCAGTTGGTGCTGCAGGTGATTTGCAACTTCGGGTTTAGACGCGATCAGGCTATCCTTTTCGCCAGGGTCACTGCGCACATCAAACAGCTCACGCTGTTCTTTGTCACCCAGTCCTCTGACCAGAAGCTTGTAACGGTTACCAAGCAGAACTCTGTGCCCGTCATAGTCACCCTTCGCAATGTCCGGATGGTGAAAGTTGCGAAAGTTGCGTGTGTGAATATCGCCCATCATCTTCACCAGCGGCGTTGTGCCGGACTGCAGGTCTGCTGCAATGTAGGGTTCAGCACCTGATCCGCCGCCGCCTTTGAAACTCCAGAAGCAAATTGGGGCGGAGCGTTCGTTCATGCTGCCTTCAATCAGCGGTTTCAGGCTGACACCATCGAGTGGCCGTGCGGGCAGTGGCACGTTAAGTAGATCGCAGATTGTTGGCAGCATGTCGCTGGTGACCGTGTTGACCTGCGTGTGACGCGGCTGTGAAATCCGTTTCGGCCATTCGATGATTCCGGGGACTCGAATACCGCCTTCGTACATCGTTCCCTTCTGGCCTCGAAACGGAGACGTCACAATTCCGTCGCCTGGCGTGCCGTTGTCGCCACAGTACCACAGCAGTGTGTTTTCACGCTGTCCATTGTCGCTCAACCACTGACGCAATTGCCCCATCGATCGATCCATCGCTGTGATTTCGGCGTAGCGTTCCTGCAGTACGTCTTTTAGTGGTCGCTTCGTTTGTCGTCCTGTCACGTTTGAAGTCAGCTTCACCTGTTTGTCCGCGTAGCTGCCGGGCAGATCCTCATACAAAGCAAGGTCTTCTTTCAGGCCACTGTACGGTTCGTGCGGTGACCCGAACCAGACGACTGCAAAGAATGGTTTTCCGTCCTGCTGTGCCGTCTCCAGGAAACGAGTCGTCTCCCGAATGACGATTTCAGAGCTTTCCCCCTCAAACTCTTCGGGTGCCGCTCCGTTCCTTGAAAATGTCGGATTCAATTCGAAAAAGTTGTCGTGTGAAAGCCACTGATGGAATCCCATCGCTCCGGGACTGGTTGGTGATGCGGCCTTCACTGGCCCCAGATGCCACTTGCCGAAATGTCCACATGCATAGCCAGCATTCTGCAGAATCCGCGCGATGCTCATTTCTTCCGGGCGAATGGAATAACCCGGCGCAAATGTTCCATAACGATTGGGATGCCGTCCCGTCATCACGCTTCCTCGAGTCGGCGAGCACGAAGGATGTGCCGAATAGAACCGGTCCAGCTGAAGTCCCGAGGCGGCCATTTCGTCAAGCACCGGTGTCTGCAGGTGAGGATGCCCGTTGTAACCAGTTTCGTCCCAGCCGTGATCGTCACCCATGCACAGGATGATGTTGGGCGGAGGCTCAGCTGCTGAACTGCCAGTCGACAGGCAGAGAATCAGTCCGAAAATTCCTGCCGTAGATGTGCAATATCGTCTCGTTCTGTCGTGCATGTCGTCCTGCCGCCGAAGATAGAAAAGCATTTTCGCGGCAGCGCCCCACGGAATGGTGCGGACACTGCCATGTCTGCCAATGATGACATCTCAGACACTGAGAAACAACGGGGTGGGATCAGATACAGGGGCGCAAGAATCCGATTTCATTCGCAGCAGCACTGCTGTCTCCGAATTCAGATCGGCGCGGTGATCGAAACAGAGGACAGCAGACGTCCGACGTGATCCGGCGGTCGTTCGCTTGATCCATCACATGCACGCTGTCATTATCTCCAGTCTGCCGGCGCGCCGGCGGCCAAATCTACAGACCTTCTGTTTTCCGAAACACCAAACATGCCCCGGATTCACCGACGAATTGTCCTTCAGAAGGCTGTCGCCGCCGGAGTGGCGTCCGTCGTATCGACGACACGTGCTACCGCCTGGAATGCGACGGCCGCCAAACGCAGATTCACGATGGATCTCACCGGCGGTGCAATCGGAGTGCGTGCTGATCAGGTCGACGCTATCAATCTTGCAAATAAGTACGGATTTGAATCTGTCGCACCTGATTCGGGCTATCTGGTATCGCTGGATGACTCCGGACGAAGTGACCTTTCGGCGTTAATGAAAGAAAAACGGGTCGTGTGGGGAGCCGCCGGTCTGCCGGTTGAATTTCGTAAGGACGAGAACACATTTCGCGGCGGATTGAAGCGACTGCCTGAACTTGCGGGGGCGATGGAACGGGCTGGGGTAAAGCGGGTAAGCACGTGGCTCAAGCCATATCACTCCGACTTAACGTACGTCGCCAACTTTCGTCAGCACGCCCGCCGGTTACGAGAATGTGTAAAAGTTCTGGGCGACCACGGTCAGCGTTTCGGAATGGAATATGTCGGTCCGAAGACTTTGTGGGCCTCTGAACGACACAGTTTCATTCACACAATGGCAGAAACAAAGGACCTGATTGCCGAGATCGGCCGGAATAACGTGGGCTTCGTCCTGGACAGCTGGCACTGGTACACCGCGCACGAGACTGCCGACGACTTAAGAACGCTCACAAATAATGACGTCGTCGCCTGTGACCTGAATGATGCACCAGCGGGGCTTGAGATTGACCAGCAAA
Source organism: Fuerstiella sp. (assembly GCA_029247265.1). Lineage (GTDB taxonomy): Bacteria > Planctomycetota > Planctomycetia > Planctomycetales > Planctomycetaceae > Fuerstiella. Next base: position 16,445 of record JAQWLN010000032.1, on the reverse strand, counting down.
TTGACAACCAGCGTGAACTGCCGTTGGCAACCGGATTTATCGACATGAAAAACTTCCTGAAAGTCCTGGTGGAAATCGGCTACGACGGCCCCATTCGCAGCGAACCGTTCAATGCGAAGCTGAACGCCATGGAAAACGACGAAGCCTGCGCCGCCACAGCGGCCGCTATGAAGAAGGCGTTTGCATTAGTCGGTGGCTGATGTTGATTTGTCCCGTGTACGATTAAAAAGGCGTTCGCATGAGTCGATTCATAAAGTGTGTTCTGTTGGTTGCTGCTGTCCTCGGTTCTCCCGCAGTTCCGGCGGCGGAACGAAATATCATTTTCTTTATTACAGATGACGAAAGTCCGACACTCGGATGCTACGGCGATTCCATAGCCGTGACGCCGAATATCGATGCGATTGCCGCGGACGGAACCCTGTTCCGAAACGCCTTCGCAACGACGGCCAGTTGTAGTGCCAGTCGGTCGGTGGTCATGTCGGGGCTGCATAACCACCGCAACGGGCAGTACGGGCATCAGCATTCCTATCACAAGTTTTCCTCATTCCACAACGTCGTCAGCCTGGCGATGCCACGAGTCCTTGCACAGGCCGGTTATCGGACCGGGCAATGCGGAAAATATCATGTCGCTCCGGAAGAGGTCTTTCGCTTCGAATCGTATATCAAGGGCAATGGTCGCAACGCGGTGGACATGGCTGAGAATTGCGAGGACTTCATTACCGACCAAACAACCGACAAGCCATTTTTCCTGTACTTCGCAACGACTGACCCACATCGCGGTGGTGGAAAAGACCAGACCTCCACTCGGGAACTGAAGCCGGACCTGTTCGGTAACAAGCCGAACGACGGTGCATTTGAAGGTGTGAAGGAAGTTTTTTACGATCCGAAAACACTGCCGATTCCGCACTTTCTTCCGGACACCACCGAAACACGAGAAGAGCTGGCTCAGTATTATCAGTCGTGTTCTCGAATCGACCAGGGCGTCGGGCGACTGGTGAAGATCCTGAAAGAGGCAGGGCTCTATGAAAAAACTCTGTTCGTCTTTACGGCGGACCACGGAATGGCCTTCGCTGGTGGAAAGACGACCGTCTACGAAGGAGGTCTTAAAGTCCCGTTTGTCGTACGCAACCCGTACGAAAAAAGACGTGGCCTTGTGTCCAACGCGATGATCAGCCACATCGACATCACGCCGTCGCTGCTGGATTTTGCAGGAGGTCTTGATCCGAAGACTAACGGACCGAAGAACTGGGTGAACCCCGATAAGTTCTGGAAGGATCGAGAATACGCCAGTCGTGACAATCGCGGTCGAGGCAGTTATCGCAGCTACCACGGCAAATCATGGATCCCCGTTCTGGGCGATGCCAACGCGAATCACTGGGACACGATCTTTGCGTCGCACACGTTTCATGAAATACAGATGTACTATCCGATGCGTGTCGTGCGCGACAAAAAGTACAAGCTCATCTGGAATATCGCCTACCAGCTGCCGTACCCATTCGCGTCGGATCTGTGGGCCGCATCCAGCTGGCAGGCTCAGTTTCGCAACAGCCTGGATGCTCCCTACGGGAAAAAAACCGTCGGCGAATACATCAACCGCGCCAAGTTCGAACTCTACGACATCGAAAAAGATCCGTACGAACAGAAGAATCTGGCCCTGGAACGGGAGTACAACGACGTCCTGGTCACCTACCAGAAAAAGCTGAAGGCACTGCAGGAAGAGATGCAGGACCCATGGATCATGAAGTGGGATTACGAATAGAGTGAAGTCGGAGAAGGCAAAGGGGCGGGACTCTTATTTGGGCGGAGTCCGCGCAAGCTCAAATGGCGTTTATCCGAAAATGACTCCCGACCCTTCTTACTACTCCACCAGCAACGCCGCCAGAACCTGAGCGTACACGCGGTGGCCAAAATCGTTGGGATGGTTCACTCCGTTGCCGGTCAGGTCGTGATCTTTCTTGCGTTTCAGGAACTCGTGCCACACGGACGTCATGTCCGCCATCGCAATTCCAGGTTTGCAGAGTTTCGCCAGTTCGTCGCGATACTGCGGAAACAAATCGTGCTTCAGCAGGGTCCAGTCGCGATTGCCCAGCATTGAAGCCACCAGAATGAATTCCGCATTCGGCAGCGTTTCCCGAGTCTTTGAGATCATGGCGGCCGTGTTCTTCCCATACTCCTCAGCCGATCGACCTGATGAATCATTCATGCCGAACGCCAGAATCACCAAGTCCGGTTTCTGCTCGGTGACCTTCTCGATCTTCGTCAGCCCCCACGGCGTTGATGTACCGCTTACCGAAAGGTTGGTCAGAGTCACGTTGCTGCCATAAGTGGCTTCCAGGTGCTGCTGTAACAGACCTGGATACGGCGGCTGATGCGGACTGCCTGCAGCCCAGCCGGAAGCATTGCAGCCCGTGGAAATGCTGTCGCCCAGCAGCACGACGGAGATCGTGGCACGCGATCGAAGCTTCTGTATCGTGCGCGGCAGCACCTGCTCATCAAACGCCGGCATTTCCACGGGCCAGTCGTGTGACGCCCTGACATACGTCACGCATGTCTGCATTTCATGATACTCAAGCTTCGCGCCGAATAGGATTTCTCCGTTACCATCACGATGTGTCAGTTGGTATTTCTGCGATTTGGCAGGACGCCGCAGATCCTGCAACGTCTTCGTGACGATTCGGGATCCAGCGGGGATGACGATTTCACGTGAACCGCTGCTGAAACGAAAATCAACGCCTTCCTCATACGTGACGCTTCCTGCTGAATTTCGGACGGCAATAACGTTCTGCACGGGAAACATCAACGATGCTCGCGCCTCGCCCGTTTTCGGGGCCCGCACGAACAACACAGATTCACCTTCGACGACATCGCCCAGCCAGAACGGCCGCAACGAGTCAGGCGAATATGCCCAGCGGCTGTCGGGCGCATCCTGAGCCAGCACCGGCAGTGAGTTCAGGCCAACGACTGAAACAAAGGCCGCAGCGAATATGCATAAACGGCTACAGAGTAACGCGTGCATCATGATGCGTCGGCTGATGGTAAGATCAAGGTTCTTCATGTGCTGTTCCCAGGTTATTTTCAACGACGAAGTTTGGAGTGATGTGCCACTGGCTCTGCCAGTGTTTGTTCAGCCTGAAGGCCTCGACAGAACGGGCAGTGCAGCCCATCAATTCGTCTCTGCTGCTGCACTCGACGCTTGCAAAATTCGGCATCATCCTGGCGGCACGCCAAGCGACTTACCGCCATCAATGGCGATGGCGGTGCCAGACACCATGCCAGCCCCTTCACTGGCAAGATAAACAATTGCATCGGCCACTTCGTCGGGTGAGATCATGCGATCCCACGCACGCGCGAGTGGACTTGCATGAATCAGTTCTCGAACTACCTGCTGCCGGTCTGGCCGGTCAACGAAGTTTTCCTCAATCATCTGAGTGTTCTCGACCGGACCAGGGCAGACGCAGTTGATACGAATTCGGTCTTTGGAGTGGCACAGCGCCAGGCTTTTGGTCAGTCCCACCAGTGCCATTTTGCTGATGGAATACACCGGGTCATGACTTCTGGGCAGTATTCCTGCGTTGCTGGCGACGTTGATAATGCTGCCTCCGGACGGCTGTTGCGCCATGACTGAGACGGCAGCTTTACAGCCGAAGAACGCGGCCTTTAGATTGGTGTCCATCACCACGTCCCAGTCAGCTTCGGACACGTCGTCAATCTGCTTCACCATGCCCATGCCTGCGTTGTTGACCAGCACATCGAGTTGTGATGTCGCCTCCATCGCCTTTTGAACGATAGACTCCACTGAATTGACGTCGCGCACATCGGCAGTCAAGCACGTCACTTCCGCGGCTTCCAGAGTTTCTCGGTGTTCATCGGAATACTGCAAGTCCGCACCGAACACTGTATATTTCTGTGCAGCGAAACGCAGAGCCGTCGATTTGCCAATTCCATTGGCCGCTCCTGTAACCACCACTGTTTTGATCTGTATTGTCATGATTGGTTAGACTGTCCTGACCGCTGACTCTGTGTGTTTGCCGCACAATGCAGCGATTGCGGCAAGTTCGAAAACGTATGATCATTGAGTTTCAATGCGGACCCTGTACCCCGAAATCTCTCGATTATGAATCTGAAGCATATCGTCTGGACGGTCTGTCTGATATCAGCACAGATGTCAGCCGCAGAAGCTGACATTTCCGGCACAAAATCCCGCGTCACCGATATCGCTCAGCGGCTGGAAACCGGAGAGACAACTCGCATCGTCTGCTTCGGAGACAGCATCACCGGAGCCTACTACCACACGGGTGGAGTGCGTGCATGGTGCGACATGCTGGGGCTGGCGCTACAGCAGTCGAATCCGCGCGCCAACCTGGAAATGATCAACGCCGGCATCAGCGGGCACACCACGGTAAATGCGTTGGCACGAATTGATCAGGACGTGATCGCAAAGCGACCGCACCTGGTTGTCGTAATGTTCGGCATGAACGATGTCACACGAGTTTCGCTGGCGGACTATCGTGAAAACCTGCGGTCAATCGTCACCAGGTGCGAGGGGGTCGGTGCGGCGGTCGTGTTGTGCACTCCAAACTCGGTCTACGAAAATCAAGCCAGGCCGAACAGTCGACTGGCTGAATTCTCTGATGCTGTCCTGGGGTTGGCTGACGAACTGAGTCTGCCGCTGGTGGATTGTTTCGCCGCATGGCAGAAACTGCGTAACGACGATCCGGTGGAGTGGATGCTGATGATGAGTGACAGCATTCATCCCAACATGAACGGACATCGAATGTTCGCAGAGCTGATGACACACGCGATTTGTGGAAAAAAGGTTTCCATGGCGGCCGCTCGGACACCGTTGGACGCGCTGCATCACACGTTTGACCGACTAACTCAGCAGCAGCCCGTCAAACTTGTCGCGATGCCGCCATACGACGTGATGTTTCCCGCAGCGCTGCGAACGCATTTCCCGGATGCGGTGATCAACGTGGTGCCATGGCCATTGGAAGGTCAGTCTGTAGCGGACATGGCCGAGTGGGCGAAAAGGATACGTGCGATGAAACCAACTCTCGTGATTCCCGCTGTGCCCGCAACAGCATCGGCCGTGGACGACGAACAGTTTTTCCGTGACTACGAATGGGTGCTCAACTGGAGCTTTGAGTTTGCGGGGCGACCATGGGATGTTGTGCCCGCGCTGCCGAGAGTTCTGCAGGTGCCCCCGGACAGCGTATCTGATGTCGAACGTGAGCCCCGGGGAAATTCGGATCAGACTTCAGTCGACGTTGAAACAGCACTGGATCGCCCTGAACTTACGCACCAACTGGTGTCGGGCAAAGACGTCCGATTCATTGACCGCAGCAAGACGGATACACGGTCTGCCGAGCGGATCGTTGGCGAATGGGTCGCCGAGCAGAAACGAACATGGATGGCGGCTCGAGACGTGCTGCCACTTCAAAACGATCACGTTCGGGTGCCTGCGCAGTCCTGGCCACATCGACCGGGGCCTCGCATCGTAAAGGCGTCTGTATATTACCCCGGCAACTCATTGGATAATATTACCGACCAGACCGGTATCATGCTGACACTTCACAACTGGGGTGGCGAGCGATGTGCAGGAACGGCAAATCCGACGGCACTGGCCGAGAGACTGAACGTGATTGCTGTCTGCGTCGACTATCTGCAGAGTGGTCGCCAGGCATCAGTCGACGATCCGGAACCGTATGACGTCGGTTATCTGCAGGCTCTGGATGCACTGCGAGCGCTGGCGTACGTGCGCAATGGTCTGATTGCCGGCGATCATCCGTACGACGATGGACGCATCTACTGCACGGGCGGCTCTGGAGGCGGGAATGTTACATTGATGGCTAACAAGCTGGCCCCCCACACCTTTGCCTGCGTGATCGACATGTGCGGCATGAAGAAACTCAGTGACGACATCGCTTTTAATCTGCCTGGTGGAAGTGGCCTGAATGCCCGATGGAGCAGTGATCCCCAAAGCACATGTTATCTGTCGACGGATGAACAGGAAATCCGATTTGTCGGCCACCCCGGGCATCTGGCAACCATGAAACAGCTGAATCATCAGACGAAGATTGTGGTTGTCCATGGTGTGAAGGATTCGACATGTCCCTTCCCGGACGCGCAGGAAATGGTCGAGAATATGAAATCCGCTGATCTTGATGTCATTGCATATTTCATCGACGAATGTGATCTGAACGCGACAGCATTCAACAGCCTCGGCCACGGGCTCGGTAATCGCACGGAAATCGTGTTCCAGGTTGCAGGGCAATACCTGTTTCCGGACGGAGCTGATGCTAAACGCAGAATCGGGCCGAGTGACTTTGAGCGGCGCAGCCCGGTGGTTTACAAAACGACAAACGGTCAGTTTGTGATTTCGTTTGACCAGCGTTATCCGGTGAGCCGGTACTGGCCTGATATGAATTCTGCGCCGTAACCTGTGATGCCGAATTCGTCGACAACTAAACTCCGCGCAATGGTTCGAAGATGTTCTGAGGCTGTCACTTTCTTGCGATGTTTCCGTTCAGCAGAAACTGACGATCCAAATGATCGTCCAGTTCAGCGCGGCGCAGTTGCTGCAATGTTCGACGCCACCATGCCGGAGACTCGGCCGATTCGAGGGTGATCCGTACGGCAGCGTCCGGCATCTTCTGCACCACGGACCGAACGACATTCAGCTGGAAGCGATCTTCCGGATAAATCGGGGCTCCTGTCATCGCGAGTGACCACCAATCCAGTCGCACCGGACACCACGTGTCCAACGGTGCTGGTTCCGCAACGAACTGCCGAACATGTTTCGGCAACTGGCCAACCGCTCCTTCATCAACGTATAGCCGAACAATGTCAGGCCGGGGCGAATAGAGCTGCCAGGACGGCCAGTTGTCTGCAATATCAAAGAGGCCCGATAGTGGAAACAGAACGACGATGGCTGCTGTCAGGCGAAGTCGAACGGTCGCGAATGGATCGTTCGAACCCGGTTGGTTGACGTCGGCGAACAACAACGGAATGGCAATCAAAAAAAATGCGTTCCATATCAACACACCCCAATGATGATTCAGCCCAATCGGACTCAGTAGCACCAGCAGTGTCAGATGCAGCGCCATCGCCATCACAACAGCGAGTCGGCGGAAACGTGACAACAACAGGCACAAACCGACGGCCAACTCCACCAGAGTCATCGCCAGACAGACGATGAAGAACAACCGCTCATTTCGCAACAGCTGATCTGCGCCGAGAAGGTGACAGACTGTCTGCAGGAGCTGTCGCGACATTCCTGCGTCAACGTCTGCCCCCAGTCGTGACAGAGCCGCGAAGATATAGATGGTGGCGAACGTGAGTCGCATGGCCCACAAGCGTTGTCGCCCTGACAGCAGGATCGACTGAGCAGTCACGATAAGAAACAGCCAGTGCCATGGTTGCAGACGATGCTGATTCAGTACGACAAGCCAGCTGGCCGAAGCTGCCATCAGCCACAGGTTGTAACGCCGAGACTGCGCCTGCAGCCCTGCACCAGGTGATGAAACAGCAGCATTGGGTTCCGGTCGACAACTTTTCAGATGTGCTGCGGAGGACACCAGCAGCGCTGCCAGCGTCAACCAGTCCATAACGATCGGTACGGAACCCAGGTGACGAAACATCGGCACTGCCGGGAAGAGTTCAATTGCGGTCCATAACGGCCAGGTTGCCAGAATCAGCAGTATCTCCGCTACAATCACCAGAGCGAAGACACGGTCGGCTCTTTGCCCTGCAGTGTCCATTATCGTATCAGTTTCGCTACGTGCTTCATCGCGTGTGTTGTCTCAGGAGTCAGACATCGTAATGTTGTCGATACCAATGTCGACCAGGTTGCTGGCAATTCCGCAAGGTGAAAATGGTGAAATATTCGGCCGTGGCCGGCAACATGGGAATCTGCCAAGATTCCTGTTGTAGGCCTGAATTCGGGTGAGAAAATCAATGGTCCTATTTCATTATCCGGAGGGTATTCCCATCTCCGTGTTGACATCGTGTCGTCGTCACTGTGACTCAGTAGCAAATCTGCTGGCCACAGCCATCCCTTCAAATGCAGTTCTGCAAGGAAAGACATACACATGGATACGACAACAATCACCGCCGAAGAAATCATGACGCAACGGCTCGCCGTCACGTCTCCTGATACCGACTTGTCCACGGCCACGGAGGAGCTCATCAAGCGAAGGGTCTCCGGTTTACCGGTCGTTGATGCGACAGGCACTTTCGTTGGGCGTTTCTCTGAGCGGACGGCCATTGTCGCCCTGGACCTGGGAACCATCGACGACGATTCCGCAGTCGCTCGGCAGCTGCGAAAAATCTGCGCGGCAGACCTGATGAGTCAACGCGGCCTGGTACTCACTTCCAAACAGGACGTCTTTCAGAGTATCAAGCTACTGCTCAAGAAAAAGGTGTCGGGAGCGTCGGTCGTGGATGATGACGGTACGTTACGGGGAGTGTTCTCTGAAAAATCGGCCATGCGAGTTTTCATTGGTTTGTGTTGGGAACAATTGCCGTCTTCGGATATTAACGCGTGGGTGGTGCGGGCTCAAGAACGGCAGATTACCGAAGACACCCGCCTGGACGAGATAATCGACCGTTTTCATAATACCCATTATCGTCGTTTGATGGTGCTTAGGGGCGACAAGCTGGTTGGCGAGGTAACTCGCCGGGATGCGCTTGAGGCCGCCCTGACGATCAGCCGGGAACAGTCAACGACGGCTGAGCCGCCGGCCACCGAATTGTCATCCGATTCCAAAGCGAAGGTGGAGTCCTGGATGTATCGTGAAAATACAGGGGTTCGACTACAGGACGACGTGCTGGCCATTGCTCAGCGGTTTCAGCGATCGCCGGCAAGGCAGATTCCGGTTGTCCATGAAGAGCGGCTTGAGGGACAGATCAGCCGCAGCGATCTGCTGCGGGCCGTACAACGGTGTTTTCCTGAAGAAACGAAATCACACAGCATGCAACCACTCTACCTGAGTTCGGTCAACAAACGCGATGCCGGCGCCGTGATGTAATACGTAGCAGGCGTCTGCCAGCACAAACGCCGATCGCCTCAGGCCAGCGAAGACAGTTCGACTAAGGTTACTCACCTTCCGCATCATCGGCCGGAGCGTCTGTCTCAGAAGCGACGTCTTTAGCAAGGCGGATCTTTGGTGGAGTCTTGTCCCCTTTGGGAATGAAGACCATTGAGACAGAATTAACGCAGTGCCGAGTATTCTTATCCGTGAGCCCCTCGCCCTCAAAGACATGGCCGAGGTGACCACCACAACTGCTGCACACAATTTCGACGCGAAATCCGTCCACGTCGACATGCCGGGTAACCGCATCTTTGATTTCGTCGTCAAACGAAGGCCAGCCGCAGTTGCTGTGAAATTTCTGGTCTGATCGATACAGGGGCGCATTGCAGCGTCGGCAAATGTAGGTGCCGGCATCTTCGGTATCGGTGTACTCGCCGACGAAGGCTCTTTCTGTCCCCTTGCCGACCAGCACGTATTCCTCAAATTCCGTCAGCTTGTTGTATTCGGTCCGCACTTCTTCCTGCATCTCTGCATCCTCACCTGATTTCGTTCCCAAGTCATCTATCGTCTGCACGGCCACCTTCACAGGTGCCGGCGCTGTTTCTGATAAAGTTTCCGGCGGCGCACCGGAATCGTTCACACATCCCCCAACGGCCATGCAGCACAGCAGTACAGCGGGAATACAACTTCGCATGATTCAACCTCTGCCTTTGTAATCCGGAAAATCAAGTGACGGTCATGCCCGTTTCGTCATCAGTAAAAGATCAGGATAACATCTGAGCAGCGACAACGCGACGGCGGATTCTCAAGCAGTGTTAACGCGTTTTCGTGCATTAGAATTAGCGAAGAAATGGTGCGACTTCCGTCTGAGTGCAGCCGCCAGCAGTCCTGACGGCTCCGTCGGCGTGAATGCCGATGTCGATTTCGCAGCGAATGCCAAAGATATTGAAAAGATGCAGAATTCGCTGAGCCGGCAGGTTGCTGCCTCGGAAATCGTACCACAGGCACCCGTCAAAGCGGAACTGTTTCACGCCTGCCTGTACCACGGCAGGATGGATCGTTGCTCATCGTCCTTATGAGTATGAGCCGAAATTGGTAAGCTGCGAATCCAGCAACAAGCGGATATGTTCGCGCGTTGGATTGGATGAAGTCTGTTCGCTTGTGGGCGTCTTTCGTGCGTTAGACGAGGCCCGATGGCCCGGGAAGAAGTTTTCGCAGTTGAAGTTCGTCGTCCTGAAGCTCAGAGTTCAAATGCAGCGCGGATTAGTGTTGGTTTGTCTGGATACGTGGAATTGTTCAATCTGTGGTGCCATAAGTCCCGTTTCGGCCGAGGAACAGTGGCATATACAAATGAAAGATTCATAATGAACAGCATCATGTTTACTCTCGTGCCCATTTTCATCGGGGTCGTCGCGTTGTTCGTCTTCGGCGGCGTCTTTATGACGTTTTTGTCTGCCTTTCGGCATCGGGGAATGATCCAGCAGATTACTGATGAGGCGCTGCGGCAATCACGCAGTCAGTCGTCACCGCAACAGCAGGACACTCAGCGTTCCTCCTCCGCACCGTCAGACTACGCCTGCGACAACTGCGGCGCTGCACTTGGCACTCGTACAGAAATCTCTCCCAGTGGCGACTTCAAGTGCGAATATTGCGATAGCTGGTCCAATGTCAAGACGTGATGCTGCCATGGCTTATCAGTAGCTTCCGACAGCCGTCTGAGTAAAATGCAGTGGTTCAATCCTGCCTACCGTCAGCCGCCGCAGGGAATTTCCTGATTCGCGTCACTGGCTCGGCAACCCACCCCGGTTTTCACGGAGTTGTTGATGATGCGATGTCTTGCTGCGTTGGTGATTTGCTCAGTGTTGCCTGGATCGGCTGATGCAGATTCAAAGGACGGAAGACTCGATATCTACTTTATTGACGTTGAGGGCGGTGCAGCGACTCTGCTGGTCACGCCGTCCGGAGAATCGATGTTGATCGATTCGGGGTATCCGGACAACCAGGGTCGCGACAGGGACCGGATTATTGATGTGGCCAAAGATGTGGCGGGTCTGTCAAAGATTGACCACGCCGCGGTTTCTCACTGGCATCGTGATCACTACGGCAATCACGCAGCGCTGGCTGCGAAATTCGGCATCGGCACATTCTGGGATCGCGGCATCCCCGACACCCTTCAGGAAGATTCCTCCTTTGAAACACGTATCGCAGCCTATCGCGCGGCATCTCAGAATCGGTCCCATGCGTTGCAGGCGGGCGACAGCGTCCCGCTAAAATCCGGTAAAACGAAGCTGGCAGTAAAAGTGCTGACATCCGGTCGCAAGGTTATTCCAAACAGCGGCCCGAAGAATCCCTACGCCGAACGACACAGGCAGACTGACGTCGACCAGTCTGACAACGCAGCCAGCCTCAGCCTGCTGTTTCAGTTTGGTGACTTCCGGTTTCTTTGCTGCGGCGACCTGACATGGAACGTCGAAGGCAAACTGGTGACGCCTAACAACCCAGTCGGCACCGTCGACATTTTCATGGTCACTCATCATGGATTGCCCATGAGTAACAACCCCGCCCTGGTGTTGGCCGTCGATCCCTCGGTCACGATCATGTGCAACGGACCGACAAAAGGTGGTGCCGAATCGACACTGAAAACGCTGCATGAAATCAATTCACTGCAGGACATGTATCAACTGCACCGGAACGTAAAACTGGAGGCTGCACTGCAGTCACCGGCCGAGTTTATCGCCAATACTGGCACGACGGCGACATGTGAAGGTCAGTGGGTCAAGACCAGCGTAGCGGCTGACGGAAGCAGTTATACCGTGCAGATCGGTGCCGACGGCAGAAAACGATCCTACACCACGCGAAACCACCTTGTGCCCTGAGGCGGCCCGCCAGCGGAAGCGAGCAATCGCTCAGCATCAAAAAACACGAGGGATCGCAGAAGGCCGGGCTCAGAATGTGGTGAATGCGTTCCGATGTTCGCTGTCTCGGCGAATATCTTCATCGTCTATTCCAGCGCCGGAGCTTTGCGGTTCCATGTGACTTTCGTTAGTTTGTGGAACTGCACCGATACTCAACTAATCCGGAGACCTTCCCTATGAAAAATATTGTCATTGCCGCCGCCCTGCTGGCAGCGCCACTACTTTTTTCCGCGCATGCCACAGCCGCCGAACCAATGAAGGCGCTGATCGTTGATGGCCAGAATAACCACAAAGTCTGGCCGAAAACGACACAGATGATGAAGTCATACCTTGAAGACACAAAGCTGTTCACGGTCGACGTGGCAACTGCCGCGCCCAAAGGAACGGATCCGAATTTCAAGCCGAACTTCGGAAAGTACGACGTAGTGGTCTGCAACTTTGGACACGGCGCCGCACGGTGGCCAACAGAGACAGAAAAAGCGTTCGAGAAATTTGTTGGCGGTGGCGGCGGCTTTGTTGTTGTTCACGCAGCTGACAATTCGTTTCCGGAATGGTCGGCCTACAACGAAATGATCGGGATCGGTGGCTGGGGCGGTCGAAATGAGAAGAGCGGGCCCTACGTGTACACAAACGGTGAAGGCGATGTCATTCGAGACACGTCGGCTGGCAGAGGGGGGAATCACGGTAAGCAATGGGAATTCCCCGTCGTCGTTCGAGACCGCGAGCATCCGATCACGAAAGGAATGCCCGTTGAATGGCTGCATGCTAAGGACGAACTGTACGACCAGCTGCGCGGACCGGCTCTGAATATGAACATTCTGGCAACGGCAGAGTCCCAGGTCACAAATCGTCACGAACCGATGATCTTTACCGTTAAGTACGGCAAGGGGCGAGTCTTCCACACACCGATGGGCCACGCTGAGTATTCGCTGGAGTGCGTTGGTTTTATCACAACGCTGCAGCGCGGCACGGAATGGGCGGCGACGGGCAAAGTGACGGTTGCCATCCCCAATGATTTTCCAACCGCGGACAAGTTAAGCAGTCGGCCGTTTGCTGAATAGGCACACTACCGGCGACAGTCCTCCGAGTCTTCGGCGTATGAGCTGGTTCAGGCACAGTCCTGAACCAGCACGGCCTTTTCCCGGTCCACTAAATACGCCGTTATTCGAATCGAACACTGGTCAGACGTTCGGCGCCCGCAAATCCCGCAACCCTGGTCGCAGCTCTGCAATCGCCTGTTGCGTCGAGCCCTTGTAGTATCCGACAAACAGTCCTGCACCACCGTTCCTGAAGAAATGTTCACGAGTCAGGCTGGACCAATCGTCCAGTTTGCGAAACCCGAGGCGTTTGCCAAGCCAGAAAACGTATTCCTGTCGGTTCCCGATGTGCTTCCAGAAACTCTGCGGGACGCTGTTGAACAGCCATGCTCTCCAGCGGTATCCTGGCAGACAATCGCTGAGAACAGACTGAACGCATCCGTTGAATTCGTTGTTCAGTAGTCCACCACCGTGGTGATGAAAAGAATCTGCACTCGTGACATTGTACCAGTCAGCCGTTCTTTGAATGCCGAGTTGCTGTCCCAGCCACCCCAGATAGTTCATGCGATGGCCGCGGTCTTTCCAATAGCCGTTCGGCGTACCTCCGAAGAGCCACGGTTTCCAATCGTACTCCGGCAGAAATTCCGCGATCGCGTTCTGAACAGAACATTGGTACACGTTGCGAAGAAGTCCGCCGCCACAATTTTTCTGGAAATGGTGTCTGCGGAGTGCATACCAGTCTTCCGCTTTACAAAAACCACAACGGCACCCCAGCCACTTTAGATAACGAAGTCGGTTGCTGCGATAATCCCAGAATCCGTTCGGGACTCGTTTGTCCAGCCACGGCGTTTCATCCTTCGAACGCGGCGCATCGGCGATCGTGCAATTTCTGTTTACGTCATGGCAAAGTGGACGGACGAATTGTTGCATGGAATCTGCAATCTTCGGGAACGTGAGCCAGATAGGCTGGCCCGCCAGCGGCATGGCCAATCTGAATACTTAGTCGCTCTCGAATCGAGAATCTTGCAGACGAAATCAAAATTCTGATTTTCGTGCCGTTTGCAGTGTCCGCCGAATGTGGAAGTCCGGTGGTTAGTGCCTACCAGTCGATCACGTACCGGAGTGTGGCGACACCGGCCGCGTTAAACTGCACCGGAACGATGACTTCCTGCTGCCCTCCGCTGTTACGAACGATGGGCTTTGCCCCTTCAAATTGCAGACGAATAGCATTGTCAACAACCCAGGTGTCGCCCTGCCGTTCGATGTCGCCGGCGATGACTCGGAAGTAAAGACTGGAAACCGAGTTGTCCGATTTGAACTGCAGCGTTCTGCTCAGTGACGCGAAGGCGTTACCGGCAATCGGTTCAACGTAATCGACGGCGCTGATCCCGTTCCATGCGTAACGGAATGCCGGTCTGCCTTCGGTGTTCAGCCTGTAGCCGCGAAATTTGTAGCCAGCATCACGAGACGATTCCGGTGGCCACACTTCATCGATATTCTCAAGTACTGCCAGTGGCTGGCCTGTTGTCCAACGCATGACATGATCACCCAGAGGCGTCTGGTATCCTGGACCTCGGCCGACCCAGTGCTTTGAAGCGTCAATGAAAGCACCGTGCCAGATCAGTCCCAGGTTCATCTGTTCTGCGTCCCAGGCAATGTGAGCTTTCTCAGGGTACCCAACAGCGATGCCCCGCGCTGACAACCCCTCGATGAAATTGCGGTAGATGATCGGACGATCCACTGGTTTCAGTTCGATCGACTTGGCGATAAGGCCGGAAGGTAGTTTTGCCTTGTTCCCGTCCGACAGATACATCCAGATGGCTTCAATCTGCTGAGACGGCATGCCGTGCAGAATCTTCGGCACGACGGACTTGTTGTTGGGCCATGCCGACGGCATTCGCGTTCCCGGACGATACGCCTGTGGATTCAGTAGATACCGATGAAACCAGTCGCGACGCAGACGAGTTGTCATGGTCGTCAGATCGATCGACTGAATTCCTGTAGCTTTGTGCTTCCCGAAATAGTGACACTTAATGCACGACAAAGCCTGGTCACCCACCATCAGTCGCGCGTCGGCGACCACACGGTGTTTTGGATCATCAAACGGAACGTCGTCCACGTCTGTCCGCTGGTCTGACTGGCTGAACAGGTCGATGAGTCGGCCAACATTCTTTTCTCCGAACTTCGGCATCCGCGTCACCATGTACGGACGGTCCTTTGTGCCGTTGTTCATGACGTGCTTCAGCCAGCTTTTCTGAAGCTTGTCGCCGATTCCGTCAAGGTGCGGCGGAATGCGGCCCTCATCGCCCATTTCCGGAATAGTGGTCCTGAATAATTCGTTATGTTCACGAGGTACGCCGCCCACCTTATCGCGTTGGTGACAGGCGTAGCAATTGAGAGTCAGCATTACGCCACCGATCTGGTTTACAACTTCTGGAGCACTGGCATTGGACTTGAGTGCAGCCATTGCCGCGGCAACGTCGCTGCGTTGTTGCTCACTTAATGCAAACTCAGGCACACCTGGCTGTGAACTGCCGGACAAACATCCCCTGCTCTCATTCAGTTCCGCGAATGGAGGTGCGGTGCTCAGGTTCGTGTTTTTCTCACCGATTTTCTGATGCTGATGGCATGATATGCATCCCAGAGACGTGAAGAGTTTTTGTCCTTCCTGCACGAGAGTCGCGTCAACCTGAAATCCCCGACGTTCTTCAGGCGGTTCCTCACTGTTGCTGACATGCCCGACCAGTGGCTGACGATTAATACCGGGGCCCTTGAGTTCGACTTTCAGAGACTCTTCGCCGCCGGCCTCAAAATATTCCACAACCACGGGATGAACTCCGGCAGTCAGTTGATGGCGTGCGTGCTTCGTGGTGTGAGGATGAATGCCATCAGCGTCGATGATGGTTTTACCGTCGATCAACAGGCGACTACCATCGTCGCTGCCCAGCCAGAATTCGTATTCACCGTCTGTGGCGATATGCAGGAATGCTTTGAACCGCATCCCAAACTGTTCCTTTCTGGTCGCTGCACTGACGTCAAAGTCGGCGGCGGCTCCGGTCGTTTTCGGTGTCAGCGTATCGAAATCAGGAAGTTTCTGCCATGATCCTTGAAAGTATTCGTAGGTCAGGTTCGGCTCTACATCGACATTCTGCAACAGATAGTTCGCCACGTCCCAGGCTTCTTTGTCACTCAGATTCAGCGAAGGCATGCGGCCCGATGGTCGCGCAGTGTGTGGATCTTGAAGGAATGAAGACAGGCTTCCGACTGTGTACTTGACGTCCAGCTGCCCCAGCGGCATTGCGTACGAAGGCCGTTCTGCGGCCGACTTCTGCTGGTCGCCGTGGCACGCCGCACAGCCGAGCGAGTGAAACAGCCGGTTACCTCTGGCAATCGAATCCGCCGACACCGGTGCCGGTACGACCGCTCCGTCGGCCGCCAGAAAATGGGTCAACGCCTCGGCC
>JAQWLN010000028.1 GCA_029247265.1 Fuerstiella sp. | reverse complement strand
TCGCTCAGCCTGACGCAGCAGTTCCTTGGGAACGACAACTGCATAATCTTCATTGTCGTGATACTTCTGCAGCAGCATTTCGATAATGGCCGCTGCGGCGTCGACATCTTTTACGTCTTCTACCTCCACAGTGATCTGGCTCAGTTCCACCTGCTCTCCACGGAAGTCCCCACCCACCCGGGTCATCACCAGATCACCAACTCGCTGACGCATCGTGTGCAGGGGAATGTAGGCGTCAAGATTGTAGTCTCGGGCATCAAGGCTGCCGCCGATCGCCGCCGATGACGTTCGCGGTGCTGTCTGGCCGATAACCACATAGAATTCACTACCCACCCAGATGGTGCGGCCAATCGGATTTTCGAAAGGAAAGAGCTGCTTTGCCGTGTCATCCGCAAGCACAACCACTTTTTTTCCACGGTCACGCCGTGTCAGCCAGCGACCACGGGCGATTTTCAGATGATTCAATTCCCGGTAGTCTTCCACGCAGCCTACCAGTTTGGCGTCCGCCGTTCGGTTGTTCAGTCGTAGTTCGAAGCGAACCTCACGCATGGGTACGGTACGGCGAATGCGAGGCACATTTTCGACGATACGGTCAAAGTCTTTTCGCAGCAGGCCATAGACTTTTACTTTCGAGTTAGCTCCCTGTGCGTCGCTCGATGCGGTGGGCTGCTTCGTGCGGACAATGATGTTGCTGGCCCCGAGTTCCAGAATCTGCTGCTGGGCCCGATAGCTGACACCTTCTCCCATGGCCACAAGCCAGATGACCGTGGTTGTGCCGATGAATATCCCCAGCGCCGCCAGCCCCGCTCGCATCTTCTGCAGCAGCAGGCTCTTGAATGCCAGGTGGACGGTTCGGAATAGAGTGCTGTTCACGGATACGTCAGTGCTGAGAAGAGTGGATGGCCGATTAGCGATCAGAGCATGCGGACCGCAGAGCGATCAACAACTGTGTAAGGTGGCCGGCCGCCGCAAATCGACGCCCAAGTGGAAACTAAAAGTCCCCGATCACACGACGGGCCGACCAGATTGTATGTTTGACACTGCAGGAGAGGGCGAGACGAATGCAAGGACGAGATGCAGGCAAAGTGCCGAGGCTTCCCCGACAGGCATTCCGCAAATGTCTGACGTTCTGCGAACCTGGTTACGACGTAACTTGCTCCGTCGATTCTGATTTGACATCGGGCTTTTTGCCGTCCGCTTCTTCTTCTTTGGATACTTCTTTGGATACTTCTTTGGATACCGAAATGATCCTTGCCGCTTCTTCCTGTGCTTCTGCAATCGACCCCGTGGGGTTGAGCACGACATCTTCACCTTCCGTCAGGCCGGCCTCGACAAGAATGGAAACGTCGTCGCTGTCGCCAAGCTCAAGCACACGTCGCTGTAGCCCCAAAGGCGTCTGTACCCAGCACAGATACTCGTCGGTCGTTTCCAGCACGGCCCCGACCGGAATGGTCAGCACGTCTTCGTGCCGTGCCATAATGACCTCCACTCCCGCACTCATGCCCGGGTTCAGGGCTTCCCCCTCAGGAAGCCTGATGATCGTGTCATATTTGACTTGGTTTCCCGTCCACCACCCCGCAGGACTCGTCACCGTAGCCACGGACTCAACCTCGCCCTTCAGCGTGCGGTCAGATACGGTCACAATGGCTTCCAATCCTGGCTTGACTCGATCGACCATCGATTCGTGAATGCCGACTTTGACCTGCATCTGTGTCAGGTCAGGCATCAACAGCAGAACCTGATCCTTGTGAACTGTTGCTCCCTCTTCGATTTCCGGAGCATCTTTCCATCTCGCGGAAGAAGGGTGAATCACCATGCCGGCTTTTTCAGCCTTCACAACACAGTACAGCATTTCGTTTTCGGCGGTTTCCAGACGACTGTTATCCGCAAAGACCCGTTCTTCATTAGCTTTGTGCCGTGCGGAAAAAGCTTTTAAGTTGCCCTCCAAATCTGCCAATTCTTCTTTTTTTGTGAACTGCTCAAGGACCTCGATCTGGATCGCGGTGAGCTGCACATCCAGCTCAGCACGCGTGACCGCGAATGTCTTTTCCTCAACATCCAGTTCACTTTTATAGCCGGCTTCAGCCATTGTTTTCTCATGAGCCAGCAGGTCCTTTGCCGTCAGCAGCCCTGCTTCCTGAACGGCATATGTCTTTTGCAACGTCTTGAGTGCGACGATGTATCGCCCATGCTCGTATTCGCCAACGGCCAGTTTGGCGCGTTCAAGATTGGCGCGGGACTGTTCCGCTCCCGATCTTGTCCACAACGCGTATTTTGTGCGTTCGGCGATTTGTTCCTCCATGAACAGTGTGTCCAGCCTCACCAGGTCGTCGCCGGGCTCCACGTATGTGCCGTTTTCGACGACCCAGATGACCGTATTGGAGCCGCGGACCTTGCACTTGATTTCAGTGTTCTCAGAACTCTCCAGTGTGCCCTTTTCGATGACCGTGACCAGCAGATCGCCCCGACTGATCCTGTGAGTCAAAAGAGAACTCAGGTCCTGAGACGGATTCGGATTGGCGAGTGTTGTGACGATGATCGCAAACACGGCAATTACGAAGATCGCAAAGAGCCCGCGTTTCCACCATTGGCCCCTTGGGCTGTCGCGGAAGTCGTCGTTAGGTTTGCTGGACATTGATCAATCGCTCCCTTCTTCAGGGGCAACTGCATCAATTGCGTCGCCAAGTCTGTCGTCAAGTGTTGTTAAGGCTACGTCCTGGGCTTCGTCGATTTGCGCCAGGGGGTTGAGAATGACCTCATCACCTTCCTGCACACCCTCTTCAACCATGATAGACACGTCGTTTGTGTCCCCTAGTTTCAACGCCCGCCGCCGCGTTCCGTTAGCCGTTTTCACCCAGCAGAAGTCACCTGTTTCTGTCTCAACAACCGCAGCGATGGGAATCGTAATGATGTCCTCATGCCGCGCCATGATGACCTCAACCTCAGCGCTCATGCCGGGCTTCAAACGCTCGGCCGCCGGCAGTTCTATAATTGTGTCGTACTTCACGACGTTTCCTGTCCACCAGCCAGCCGGTCGCGTGACGGACGCAACTTTGTTCACGGTGGCTTCCAGCGTCTGATCGGGCAGCGTGATTCGTGCTGTCAGGCCTGGCTTAACCCGGTCGATGATCGACTCGTGAATACCGACTTTGACCTGCATCTTTGACAGATCGGGCATCAGCAGGAGCACCTGGTCCTTTCGCACGGTGACTCCCTGTGAGATATCCGGAGTATCCTTCCATGCCTCAGCAGTAGGATAGATGACCAGACCACTGCGTTCGGCAGTGATCACGCAGTCTTCCAGTTCCTGCATCACTCGGTTCTTTCGGCTTTCTTCCATTCTGAGCGCTGCTTCGTCTGATTTCAGCTTTGTGTTCGTAGCCTTCACATTTCCCTGCATCGTCTCCATTTGCATTTTTCTGGTGTAGTCTTTCAACACCATGAGCTGCGTCTGGTTGACTTCGAGTGCCAGTTTCGCCTGTTCCAGCGAATACGCATTTGCCTCGACTTCGAGTTCAGTGACATAACCCTGCTGAAACAGCGTGTTGGAGTAGGCCTGCATCTTCTCCGCGACTCGCAGATTCCGTTCCGCAACCTTTGCATCCTGTTCCAGGCCCTGCAGTTCCGACCTGTATCTGCCCTTCACGTAGGCATCGATGGCGATCTCGGCTTTCTTGGCGTCGGCCCTGGTCCGTTCGAGCATTGACTTTGCCTCGAACGTATTCGTCTTTGTCTGGCTCAACTGTTCTTCAATCTGCTTCGTGTCCAGTCGGACGAGTTCGTCTCCCGGCTGCACGACCGTACCGCCCTCAACCACCCACGTGACCAGGCTGAAGCCTCGGACCTTGCAGAGGATTTCAGTGTTGTTCGAGCTTTCCAGAGTTCCCTGCTCGATGACGGAAACGACCAGATCGCCTCGAGTGATCGTGTGGGTCAGTTCAGTCCCGGCATCCGCTGTTGACAGGAGCCCAGGCACGATGGCGACTGCGGATGCTACCACTGCCACGCCAACGACCAGGCAGACTTTCCACCACTTGCTGTGTGAGGCTGGCTTAACATCGTCGCGCAGTGACACAGGCTCCACTTCGTTTAGAGTCTGTTGTCTGACAGGTGTCTGAATTTCCGGAAGGATGTCGGTCGACACTCTTCGTCTCCACGGCAACGGATGTTGTCGCTCAGGTAGGTGGATTCGCAGGACTGCGTTCGCCTGACGCAAGGTTCCGAACTATTGCGAGTCCGACCAGCGTCTACGAGTTTGCCACAACACCGGAGGTTACGGTTTTCCGGCTATCTTTCCAGAACAGAACCACGGACTTTGTCAGATCGTGGACATCATTCCGCCGATTTTGCGGGAGTTCGGGAAAAATCCGTGGGTTTCAGCCGTTCCTGGGAGGTCGGTGGGAACACTGGTCTCAAGCTGTCCGCGACGGCATTAAGACGGTGTTCTGCTTGTCCCGACAGGCGAGATACAGACTTCAGGGTACCACCCGGATATCCCATCTGCTGTATTGTGCCCCTGCTGTTGGCTGCCTAGTCCAGTCGAAGTTGCTGAACTCCGGGGGCAGAAAGCGTCGTCACTGAGTTCCTAGGCAACTGGCCATCGTAAGAATCTCCGTCAGGGTCTGCTTTGTCTACCAGATCCGGTAACAGTCTCTGTGCCGGTTGTTCACCGTCGTCAAATTCTGGCGGGACCTGCAATCCTAGGGGTATTGGCGGAGGCAGATCGGGAAACGACGACTCTTCTGCTGCATCAGCTTCTTCATCGCCAGGCGGGGGCGTGATGGGAAACTCGATCCACTTGCCGTCGGAATCCAGCGTCATGATGCCGAGTTCTCGATAGAGTCTCATTCGTGTCGCATAAAAGCTGAGCCATGCACCCAGCAAGCCGTTTTGTGAGGACAGGAAGGAACGCTGTGCACTCAGCAGGTTGATTGCGGTTGTAGGGCTGATGAACGGTCGCTGTCCGGGTTGTGGGATTCGCCCAGGAGCATTGAGTTTCCGTTGCGTCTGGTCGACCCGTCGAATAGCAATGGTCACTGCGCGACGCTGAATTTCCAGATTCTCGCGATCTTGTTTCAGCTGTCGCAGCAATGCGCGGACGCCAAGATAGAGAGAATCGCGGGATTGTATCAGTGCCCGACGATCCTGTTGGTAGCTAATCAGCGTTTCACTATAGCCGTTTCGTTCCAGCAACCGCGTCAACGGAGCGTCGAACTGAACACCCATGGTTGCGGTTGAGTTGGCCGCATCAAAGCTGACGGCATTGTTGCGAACCGTGCCCGTACTGCCAGCGAGACCGACAGTAACGTTGGATTTCAGAGCGTTCGCCGCAATCTGAATTTCGCGCCAGCTGTCGACAAGGGCTGCCCGACCATTCATGAAGTCCAGACGGTTCTGCAGGGCGATTTCAAGAGCGGTCACCGGATCCAGTTCCACAGATTCAACCATCACTGATTCCAGCCGTGCGCGAGCCTGTACAAGGGCCAGCTGATCAACAATGGTCAGCGTCGCCGTAAGCCAGTTGACGACACCACGAGCCGTCGCGTCTCGTGTCTCGTCAGAGAGTGATTCTTTCAGTTGCGTGAGTTCGACAGATTGTTCTCCAAACTGCCTTCGAAAATCGACGAGATCGGCGCCCAGGTCTTTTCTTTCCTGCACAAGTCTTCGTTTGTCATCGTCTGATATTTCGTCCTCAGACGCTGCCTCCATTCGCAATTGCACGACCTCGTCCATGCGTTCGAGTTCTACAGGAATCTGTTCGATCAGATTCTGTATCGGCTCGATGAGGGAAGTGGTGTCTGTCAGCAATGATTCAAGTTCAGCAACTTCCGGTACGACCTGAGCTTCTCCGTCCGTAAACAGATCGCCTGCACGATTCTGGAGCTGTACAACCAGATTCAGGATGTTGGTGGCTTGTCGCGCAAACAGCTGGAACTGACGTATTAATCCGTCATCCAATTCGATCGGAAGATCTGGTGGCAGACCCAGCGTGCGTGTCTTATAACGATCGAGGGCCAGGTCGAGACCGTTTTCCCGCACCAGCAGAGCGGACTTGGCAGTTTCAATGTCCTGCTCAAACTGATCCACCTGAACCAGTCCGATCATTCCTTTGGCGTAGAAAGCTTCCAGTCTTGCGAAGGTTCGTACCTGCAGGCTGAGAGTGTCTTCGCTGTTTCGCTTCTCTTGCAGCTGCTTCAGCAGTCCCGTATAGCCACCTACGCTGCTACCCCCGGAAAATGAAGTCAGCGTTGTTCCCGGGCCGCCCCGTTGTGGTCCCCTGACACCCAGTTCGCCAATGGCCACCTGCGTATAAAATCCCTGTCGGAACTGAGCGTATGCTCTTAAATTCGCCAGCAGGTTCCTTTCAACCTGCGTGAGGTCTTCCAACGCGATACTGCGACCCGCACCACGCAACAGCGGCTGTAAAAAACTGGCGCTCAACAGCGACCCCGCGAAGTTCACATTGCCGTTGGTGAATTCCCAGGTGAAGGCGTTGGCGATTCCGGCCACCATTTCACCGGCCGTTGCAAAACTTCTGTTCATTTGAAGCGTGTTGCCTCCGCCACCGAACCGTCCGGCCAGGGGAACTCCCAGTGCTCCAATGCCGCGGCCCGTGGTCAGTCGATTGCTCTCACCAGCCGGAGTCTTCTCTCCTCGGTGGTTGAACACAGTGTCAAATCCGCCGAAATACTGGTTGTTCAGACGCCACCGTTCTCTGGTCACATCCAGCGCGGACAGGTACAGCGTCTCCAGCTGGCTCTGATGGGTCGGAGAATGCACGTATGAAAGTCTGAGTGCGGAGTCGACGTTGAGTTTTACGTCACCGTCCTCTGTCGTTTCTGCATATTGCGCCAGCTCCTCGCGCCATGCGGGGTTTTCCAGGTCTGAGCGGACTCCGTTATCGTACCAATGTTTCCAGCCCTTCATTCCGTCCACGCAGCGCATGTAGCTGTGGGCAGAGGGATCGTCCTGAGGCATCGGCGCACAGTCAGGATCGTAATGGTCGAAATAGCGACTGCGTGGGTCAATTTCGATGCTGATGTCGGCGGCGGACCAGCGGGGATCGCAGTTTCTTTCTGAGATGAGCCCGTACGCTTCGCGATCGGCCTCAAGCCGATATTCTGTCCGCGAACACCCACTCGAGACGAGCGCAATCGCTGCCAGCAGCAAAAATGACCACGCGGGACATGCATGGAGGAAACCGCGCATAGACGGGAGATCCATTCGACCCGACAGGAGGCGGTGTTCGAGTCCGTCAACACATACCAGTTTCCACTTGGTTCCTCCGTCACGCTGATCGTCCGGCCGATCAGGCGGACTTCAGCGGATGTGCCGGAGCTGTTCTTTGAACGGAATTCCCTGATAATCAGGCCTCAAGGTCAGCCTAAATTATCACCTGCCGTCTGAAGATACCGGTTGCCACACTCAAATCATGCTCCAGCGTGGGCGGGCATTACCCATTGGCCGGGCAGGCCGCGAAGCCGGACAATCGCTACAAACCGGAAACCCACGCGATCCGAATACCGCCCTCGCCTGCCTGTATTGTGAGAGAAGGAACGTTGTTGTTTGCACAGCGTTTTCGATAGGATAGTGGCAGCTGATTTCTCGCACTGCCTCGATCGAGGATCAAAGGACAAGTGAGTTCGGGGACTCATCCAGGCTCCTCCTTCAAATGTTTGCCCCGAGTTATGGTCCGAATCCCGCGAATTCAGCCATATAAAACGCAACAACGTGTCCACGATCTTATGAAATCCCTGGTTGTCTGTAGATGAATAATTTGATGCAAAACGCGATGGTCTGCTGATAGAAGTCTTTCCGCAACTCGGACAGTGCTCCTGCCCGATCAGATCTTCATCGCCCTCCCCCACCCCTGGTCACATGACGTCCATCACACGCGCCTGCAGCTGTCCAGTCAGCGACGCGTACTCCACACTCCTCCGTCAACAATACCCCATTTTTTTCGATACCTCTACATGTCAGCCATTCTGTTATCTCAACGCTGTCAGGTTCTGATCAACGCTGTGCTGACGGTTGCCGGTGCGCAGCCGTCACTGGTTCCGGCTCAGGAAACTTCAGCGCCGGTTGCGTCTGCAACGACGGCGATCTCTTCGGAAGTTGTACTGGAATTTTCGTTTGACGGATCACCGTGGCGTGATGTAATTCAGTGGCTGGCGGATTCGTCTGACCTGGCACTGCATGTGGGTGGCCTTCCGACCGGCAGCTTTACCTATTCCGACAGCAACTCGTTTACGCCACAGGAAGCCATCGATCGAGTCAATCTGTTTCTGCTTCCTCAGGGGTTCAGTCTGGTTCGCAGCGGCAAACTGCTTTCGGTGATTAATCTGACCGATCCACAAAGCATGCAGCAGTTGAATGCACTTGCCAAACTGGTCACGGTGGAACAACTTGATCAGTTAAGCGATCACGACGTCGTGAAATGCATTTTCCCACTCGGCGAACTCGATGCTGAGGACGCCGTCGAGGAATTGAACGCCCTCAGTCTGATGACACCCCCGGCTGTGTTCGAAAAAACGAACCAGTTGATGATCACCGATACGGCAGGCAATCTGAAAAGCGTCAGCACAATTCTGGCCGCATTTGAACCGCACGCGCTGGACAACGGAACGGTCGTGAAGAGCTTCACGCTGCAGCATGCCGACGCAGAGGATATTCTGATTGTGGCTCGCCCGCACCTGGGACTGGCGACGGGAGAGATGATCGGAATCGATGTCAGCCTGTCTGCCGACCTGCAGGGAAAGAACATTTTTGTCACGGGAATCGAAGACAAGGTCAAGCTGATTGAAGGACTGATCACAGCAATCGACCAGCCGACAAAAAGTCTGACATCCTCTGGTGGTGATGCAATCTTACAGACCCACAGCGTTGAGGGAGGCAATGTCCAGATCGTGTATGACGTCCTGCAGACACTGCTGGCGGACGAGACTGTACGATTGTCGATGGATCAGCTGGGCGGCAGCGTTGTTGCTCTAGCGAGTCCGGAGATACAGCAGGAAATAGAGCAGACGGTCGCTCAGCTGCAGGCTTCTGAAGCGGAATTTTCTGTCATCCCGCTGAAGACGATCGATCCGTACCTGGCGGTCAGCCTGCTGGAAGAGATGCTCGATCTGTCTGACGCCAGACGCCGTGAGGACGCGGGAATGGAGGCGTTCACACGTCACGGAAATTCACGCGGCCTTGAGATCATGAAGAGCAACGTCAGCGTGGACGTACCCCGGATCGACGCTGATCCGGTCAACCGGCGGCTGTTCGTCCGCGCCAGGAAGCATCAGATTGAACAGATCAAGAAGATCGTCGCTGAACTGGATAGCAACAGCAGCGTAGGCAGCAGTGACCAGATACGAATCCTGCTATTCAGAGGCAAACAGGCTGAGCAGGTGCTCGTGACAGCGGCAAAGTTCTGGCGCTCACCCAATCCGATTTTCTATTATCCGTCGCCTGAAATCACCGAACCGGAAAACACTGAACGAGTTGTCAACAATGATTCATTGAAGAAAGAGCCAGTGGCGATGTCGACGCCTCTGGAGGCGTCCAGCGCTCGACTGCTGACGAAACTCACCAACACCCAGACACCGGCCATACGATGCCAGTTGACGCCTCGCGGACTGCTGCTGCAGTCAGAAGACACGGAAGCACTCGACCAGTTTGAACAGCATCTGCGAACAATTGCCGGGCCTGGCGATTCGATGCCATCGCCACCTGTTGTGTTCTATCTTAAGTACACTCGGGTCGACGATGCGATTCGCATGCTGGCGGAATTACTTGATGGAGGCGAAGCTGCCGTCGAAGGCGACGACGGAGACCTGGTCAATGGTTATGTGTCCGCTGCTTCGAGCAGTTTTCTGGGAAGTATTGTGACGTCGCGTGACGGGACCATGACAATGATGGCCGGGTCGATAACGATCGTCGCCGATTCGCGTTTGAATCGACTGATCGTGCAGGGGACCGCCAGGGATGTTGAACGAATCGAGACCTACCTGGCCATTGTCGACAAGGACAGCAGTATCACGTCGATCGAAACCTATGGCACGTCGCATGTGGTCGAACTGATGTACTCGAAGGCCAGTGAAGTCGCAAAGGCAGTTCGCGAGGCCTACGAAGGGCGCGTTTCCGGCGGTCCCAAGGCAGCCGGGCAGCCTGGCTCACCACAACAGGCGGCCACCGCTGCTGCCAAGGCTGAGAAACAGAAGGAAAAGGAAAAGGGCGATGACAAAGCGGATCCTCGCAAGTCCGGTGGTCAGGCTCCCCGAAATCTTGAACCCAAAATGACCATCGCTGTTCACGAACCGAGCAATTCGTTGATCGTTACGGCTCCCGAACAGCTGTTTAAGGAAGTGGAACAGCTGGCGATGCAGATCGATCTGCGCAGCAAGCAGTCCGTTCGAGTGATCACGGTGCCGGATGGAATGGAGTTTGAGTCGCTGCAGAGGTTTTTCTCAGGAGGAGCGTCCGTCAAGACCAGTGTGCCATCACCAAAGAAGTCTTCTTCGACATCCAAGCCGTCGTCATCCAAGTCGTCGTCACGTGGTAAAAGCAGTCGTTAGTCGTTCCTGTCCTGGAAGGTGCCGCGGCAGGCCGTGGTGGAATTGGCTCGTTAAGTCTGTCCTGTCCCGGAATCTGTTTGCAGATACGTTCCCATCGGAACCCGATCGATGAATCATCGTTTCAAAGTCTGTCGGTATTCGTTCGTCTGCGCGGCCCTGCTCTGCGGTCACGCAGGTCTAACAGCCACGCTTCATGCGCAGTCCGGCCTGCGTGAATCGCTGGAACGACTCGATAGAAACCAAAACGGCTGGATTGATCCGGGAGAAGTCACGCCGTTGGCACGGCCGTACCTGGAACGCATCATGAACGTGCGGTCAAGACGGAACGATTTGTCGTTCGACAAGCCGGTTGAAATTTCCCGGCTGCAGGAGGCGGCTCGAACGTACTACGCGACCCGGAATGGCGTCAATGGTAATGATGTACGTCCGGAGGGCGAAAGCACGGTGAAGCCGTTTGGCCCGGATGCCGACCAGCCGTACGTGCCGGAATTCGGGCTGGCCGACGTGAAATTTCCTTACGTGAAGGCCGACCTTGAACTGGCCACTACGATCATCGGGCGATATGACCACAACAAGGACGGATTTATCGATCGCGCCGAAGCCGCGGAAAACCGCTGGACTCATCGTAACCCATTCGATGACGACCTTAACAAAGACGATCGCATCAGCCGCATGGAGCTGACTCAGCGATACGCTCGACGGCGACTGCTGGAAGGTGGTTCCAGAGAACTGGGGAAGAAGGCGTGGCGAACCGGTGGCGAAGTTCCCTCGTCGCGCAAAGAAGAGAAGAAACGAGACGATTCCGAGTGGTGGCGCAAAGGTGGCAGCAGCCACTGGCTGACGGCCAGCATGATGGGCCGTTTCGATGTGAACAAGAACGGACGACTTGAAGCGAGCGAGGTTCAACGCCTGAGTATCCCGCTCGGCCAGATTGATCTGGATCGTGACGGAGAAGTCTCGCGTGAGGAATTGCACGCTGTTGTGTCGGAAATGCAGGATGAAGCCGGAGATCTGACGGAAGGATTGCCCGGTTGGTTTTACGAACTCGATGCGGATCGCGACGGACAGGTTGCGATGCACGAATTCACCACAGAGTGGACGATTGCGAAGCACGAAGAATTCGGCTCATTGGATGCCAATGGTGATGGATTGCTGACGTCGGCAGAGGTGCTGCAGTCAAAGGCGCTGGTGGGAGGCTCCTACAAAAACGACAACGCCGAAGTGCTGCCTCCGCGACGGACAATCATTTCGGAAATTGAAGTGAACGACAACTTTGTGATTCGGGACCTGAATATTGAAATTTCGATTACTCATTCCAATGACTCCTTTCTGGATGCCTACCTGACAGGACCGGAAGGACAGCGTGTGGAACTGTTTGCCGAAGTCGGTGGCGGAGGCGATCATTTTGACAAGACTGTATTCGACGATCAGTCAGGCACGCCAATCACAAAAGCCAGGCCTCCTTTCACGGGGACGTTTCGGCCGCACGCGCTGGACAAAAAACAGCCCGGTCTGAGCAGCTTTAACGGAAAGAATGTGAACGGAGTCTGGCAGCTGGTGATACGCGGTACTCGCAGTGATCGTTTTGGAATGCTGCACAGCTGGGGCCTGACTGTAAAGCCTCAGGAAGACCTGCCCGTTAACGGGCTGCCCGACGTTTCGGTGAATGACGACACGGCGAAGCACGCCGACCCACCTGGGACTGTTCAGTAAGCAGCTTTGTCTTTTCGGCATTGAGATCGGCCCTCGCAGACCGGCACTGAAGTGATCGCATCAGAGTTGGGCCCCGCGGGCCCTCCATGGACATCACTCAGCGGCTGCCGGCGACTCGGAGAGCTTGTCGTCGCGGGCGAGTCAGGCAGGAGCGTTGCGTCGCGGGGACGTCAAATCAGGACGGCTGGACGGATCAGCCTCGGTGTGAAACTGCCTGTGATCGGCGGATTGGCAGGCGAGGCGATCAGCTGTATGCTGCCCCCAACGTGCATGGTTCAAGGGGGCACGAGGTGAGTGTCAGCTTCTGTGGCCAAAGTCTGAGGCTGTCATCGTTAAGGGCGCCATTGAGAACGGCAGTCGGTGGAATGGTCGTTAGTATTGTACGACGCGAATCGCTCAGCCGGATTTACTGGTGTGCAAGTTATTGCTGTGCGTTCGTGATCTCGCCAAACCGTTGTTCGTGATTTTGGAGTGCATTATGCGTCTGACTGTCGTCACGTTGTTCGCCTGTCTGACCACGCTTCCGGCATTCGCTCGTGAACCGATCCCCGACAAGCTGGTCGTTCTGACATTTGACGATTCGGTGAAATCTCATTTTTCTGTGGTGAGGCCCGTTCTGCGGAAATACGGATTTGGCGCGACCTTCTTTATCACCGAAGGATTCGACTTCAAGACGAGTAAGAAGCACTACATGACGTGGGACGAGATTGCTCAGTTGCATCACGACGGTTTTGAGATTGGCAACCACACTCGTGATCATATGGCACTTGATCCGGCAGATCCGAAGAAGCTGCAGCAGCAACTCGGCAAGCTCAGGGAACAGGTGGAGGCGATTAACGCACGGTGCCGCGAACACGGCATTCCGCGAACGACATCCTTTGCGTATCCCGGCAACGGCATCGATGTCGCCGCATTGCCGATTCTGAAGGAGCTGGGGATTCGGTTTGCCCGCCGTGGCGGGGCGCCCGAATATCCGTACGAAGAGGGAAAAGGATTCGCCTATGAGCCGGGGCTGGACCACCCCCTGTTAATTCCGTCGGCCGGAGATGCACGACCAGACTGGGGTTTTGATGATTTCAAACGGGCTGTTGACCAGGCCGAATTCGGTCGCATCGCCGTGCTGCAGTTTCACGGAGCCCCTGATGACGCTCATGCGTGGGTCAGTACTCCGTCCGATCGGTTTGAACTCTACATGCGATACCTGTTCGAGAACGATTTCAAGGTTGTCGCACTGCGCGACCTTGCTCGCTTTGTTGACCCTGATGTGGCTCCGCGCGTGCCTGAGTTTGTCATGAATGATCGGAAGCGAAACATCAATTCAGGTGCGCCGACGACCAACGTCCGTACGCCAGCGGACGATGGTGATCTGCGTTACTGGCTGGACAATATGGTCAGGTATCATCGATTCACGAACGCCGAGGTTCGAGCAGCGACAGGGCTTTCTGCGGAAGACGTTCGTTCGGCTCTGGAGCGTTTTGAAATCCGGATGGAACCACGGCCGCCACGCTCTTCCGATGCGTATCTGCTGGTCATGCCGTATCCGGGTGGACGTCATCCTCGAACTGGTTTCCTGGACGGGGCACTTCGGCCGCAGCGGGAGACCAAAATCAGTGTCTTCGCACCATGGAACGATCACGATTATTTTGTACTGGACGTTCCCGAAGCCATCCGGCGTAACGACGAAGCACGACATGGTTTGCTGTATCTGGCGCATGATCATGTCGACACGATGTGGACAAAGCAGCAGGTTGAACTCGAAGCCCTTGAATGGCAACGTAACGCCGATGGGGTGCTGGTTATGGAACGCCGACTGCCGAATGGAGTGGTCTTCGGCACCAAAGTGATCCCCGGCCCGGACGCTCTCCGCATGGAAATGTGGCTTAATAATGGCTCTCAGGAGAATCTCAGTAATCTGCGAGTTCAGAACTGCATCATGCTGAAGGGCGCACCTGAGTTCGCTCATGCGGGCGAGCAGCATACGATTAAATCTGAACCATATATCGCACGACGTTCTCTGAGCGGTAATCGCTGGATTATTACCGCGTGGACGCCGTGTCAGAGCACATGGTTCAACCCTCCCTGCCCCTGCATGCACAGCGACGGCCAGTTCCCTGACTGCGCGGCTGGAGAAGCGAAACGTCTGCAAGGCTGGTTTTCGTTTTACGAAGGCGACGACGTTGAAGCCGAATTAAAACGCATCGATGCGACAGGCTGGCGGCACGAATTGTCGCAGGCCGAATGACGCCACTGAGTCAGATGACATACCGAAACGTTTGTTAGTTTTTTGATTCCGCTGCACCGCGAAAATCTGAGACTGATCCTGACATGAAACCATTATCGCTTACGTGTTCGTTTTCGCTACGAGGCGTTGCTCTCACAATGCTGGCGATCGCTGCTGCGCTTGTGAGTGTTACCTGGTGGTATCTGCATCCCGTTGTGGAACGTACCGACGGAGTGGTTTATGGCCATCGAAATGGCGACGCGCTGCCGCTGGATATCATTCGCCCGGCCCAGTCAAACGGGCTGGGCGTCGCCTTCATGGTCAGTGGTGGCTGGAAGTCGGGAGATCCTGGCGAGGTACCGGTGTGGATGATGGCCCCCCTGCTTCGTCGGGGCTACACCGTCTTTGCGATCTATCACGTTTCGCAGCCCCAGGCGACGGTCATGGAGATCATTGAAGACGTTCACCGGGGAATTCGATTTGTCAGGCATCATGCTGACAGGTACGGGATTGACCCGGATCGCATCGGCGTCTGCGGCGGAAGCGCTGGAGGCCATCTCAGCCTGATGCTGGCAGCGCGTGGTGGACGAGGCGCCGACGAATCGCCAGATCCCGTTGACCGAGAAAGCAGCGCCGTGCAGGCCGTGGCGATTTTCTATCCGGTCACCGACCTACTGAACCTTGGTGATTCCACAGAGAATCCGGGCGACGGTGGTCCGCCCAAAAGTTATGTCCAGGCCTTCGGCCCGGACGCCACCAATATGTCTGCATGGAAGGTGATTGGTCGCGAGTGTTCTCCGATCTATCACGTGACGACAAACCTTCCTCCGGTGCTTATCTACCATGGCGATGCGGATTCACTGGTAACGCTGGATCAGTCAGAACGGTTCCGCGAACGCGCCGTCGAGCAGGGCGCCGAGGTCAAGCTGGTTGTTCATCCTGGCGGGCAGCATGGTTGGCCGACAATGCTCTGGGATGCCAGGAAGTTTGCCGATTGGTTTGATTGGCATCTGCAGCCTGACGTCGCCCCGAACTGATGCGTTGCGAAATAAAAGAATTATTACCGTCCGCATAATTGATCGAGACAGGACGCGAATTAAAGAGTCCGACGAAACGCGGGCAGTATGGCGGGCCTGCCAGTCTGCGACCGCGAATCGCCGGACAGCTTTCACAGCGGCCAGTCCGGGAGTGTCTTTCATCCTTTCTGAGGGCGAATTCAGAACATTGAATAGGCGTTCCTTTCTGCACGTTTCTGTGCTACTTGCCGAGTGGAACGAACGAGTAGCCGTCGGCCTGCAGATTCACGATCGATGTGAGCGCCGAAACGGCGACACCGCAATAGCCGATGACGTCTTACGGATTCGCGTCTTTGCCAATCAATGACTGACCACAGACAAGGAT
>JAQWLN010000015.1 GCA_029247265.1 Fuerstiella sp. | reverse complement strand
GGCCAGGCCGAGACGATCTGGTGCTGCAGGGAATCACTGCGGATCGACTGGGACATCGTCACCAGCTTCTGACGTCGTTTGACAGGTTTCGACGTGACTGCGATGCCAGCGGGAACATGGAGGGGATGGACACGTTCACGCAGCAGGCGATGGGGATACTTACATCCCCGGACCTGTTCAACGCTCTGGACGTTTCGCAGGAAAGTAAGGAAACCCGTGACCGGTACGGCGTTCAGGATGAAACGAAACCACGCGGTGACGCCGCACCCATGTGCCCTCAGAATTTTCTTGCCGCCCGTCGACTGGTTGAAGCGGGCGCCCGTGTGGTGACGGTCAACTACAGTTTCTGGGACTGGCACGGCAGCAATTTTAAGACCGGTCGTCAGGAACTGCCAATCTTTGACCAGGGCATCACTGCTTTGATTGAAGATCTTCATGAACGTGGTCTGCAGGACGACGTGACTGTTGTCGCGTGGGGCGAGTTTGGACGGACACCAAAAATCAACAACAAGGCTGGCCGTGACCATTGGCCTCGGGTCTGTAGTGCACTGCTCGCCGGTGGGGGAATGAAAACGGGGCAGGTGATCGGAACAACGGACCGTCTCGGCGGCGAAGCAGATGATCGTCCTGTTACGTTTCAGGAGGTCTTCGCGACCATCTACCACAATCTCGGCGTCAACCTTGGGGCTGAACGCGTGTTTGACTTTCGGGGCGTGCCGAGAACATTCATCGAGCCAGGCGTACAGCCGATTGCAGAGCTGATTGGGTAGCATGCAATGTTCGTCTCCTGATCTGCCAATGCCAGTGAGTGAACGATGCTTCCTTTTCCTGTCGAACTGCATTCGCTACGCCCCTCACGACGAGATCTGCTGCACCTGGGTTCCGGCCTGGGAGCAGTGAGCGCGTTGTCGGTGCTCAAGTCGGCGAGCCTGGCAGCTGCGTCAACCGTGAATGGGATGGGCACGCCCAGGATGATCCGTTCGTGCATTTTCGTTTTCTATTACGGCGGTCCAAGTCATCTGGATACATACGACCTGAAGCCTCAGGCGCCGGATTCCGTGCGTGGCGAATTCTCCGGTATTGCAACGTCAGTACCAGGCCTGCAGATCTGTGAGCACATGCCTCACATGGCCCGGGTCATGCACAAAGTGGCATTGGTTCGGAGCATGCATCACACCAATCGACTGCATGATTCCGCGTCGACGGAAACGCACACCGGACGATAGGGGCCACAGGGTGATCGCGAAGAATTCGGGCCCATAAGTCAATTCTATCCGTGCCACGGTGCTGTACTGACGATGCTGCGCGCAGGTGAGAAACTCGACGTTCCGCACGCGATGTTGCCGTGGCAGTTTCACAATGTAGTCACCACGCCCTGCCAGGGAGGCGGATTTCTTAGACACCAGTTCGATCCGTTGCTGGTGTCCGGGGATTCCAGCAAGGTGCGTTACGACAGCGACGAACTGAACCGACCGGCCGAGCTGACCACACAACGAATGCTGCAGCGCGAAGATTTGCTCAGCGGGCTGGACGTGGAATCCACATTGGCCGGCCTGGCGTCACCATTCGGCGTCTATCGGCAGAAAGCTCACGAACTGTTGCGTTCAACAGTTTTGCAGAAAGCCCTGCGGATCGAAGAGGAAGCGAATACGACACGTGAGCGTTACGGCATGCGTGAACCCAAAGCATTGCCAGGTGATGCCGCCGCAGCCGCTGCCCCCGCCCGCAATCTTCGAGGACAGAATCTACTGCTGGCGCGGCGGCTGGTTGAAGCTGGCGTGCAGTTCGTCAACGTGCATGACTTTCGCCAGCAAGGGCAGAACTGGGATTCGCACAGCCAGAATTTCCAGCAGCACAAACGGTATCTGCTGCCACAGGCTGACCAGTCGCTGGCGGCTTTGATTGAGGACCTTGGTGACCGCGGTCTGCTGGATTCCACACTTGTCGTCGCGCTTGGCGAATTCGGGCGAACGCCAAAGATCAACGGCAACGCGGGTCGGGACCATTGGCCCGACTGTTACACGGTGCTGCTGGCTGGCGGGGGCATACGTGGCGGGTCCGTTTATGGATCCAGTGACAGTTCTGGTGCATACCCGGAGACAGATCCGGTTACCCCCGCTGACCTAGCCGCAACGATCTACTGGCGATTCGGCCTGGCGCCTCGCACTGAGATACATGATCGGACCGGGCGACCACACCGCATTGCCAATGGTCAGCCTATTGCGGATATTTTCGCGTAGGAATCGTTGCCTGTTGTCGGACAGCAGCTATTGAATTTCCATCAGCTCGACGACGAAGTGTAACGTTGCATTTGGTGGCACTGCAGCGCCCGCGCCAGCGGCGCCATAGCCGAGGTCCGGCGGAATCCACAATTCAATCATTCCGCCTTTACCAACCAGTTGCATACCTTCTGTCCACCCGGGGATGACACCATTCAACGGAAACGAGATTGTTTCTCCTCGACCGTAGGAACTGTCGAACTCACTGCCGTCGTCCAACCAGCCGCGGTAGTGCACGGTCACTGTTCGCTCTGCTGTCGCTTTTTCTCCGTCCGACTTTCTCAGAATCCGATAACGCAGCCCCGATTCTGTTGATTGAAACTCCGCTGGAGGATC
The DNA here is from genome assembly GCA_029247265.1 of Fuerstiella sp. Classification (GTDB taxonomy): domain Bacteria; phylum Planctomycetota; class Planctomycetia; order Planctomycetales; family Planctomycetaceae; genus Fuerstiella. The sequence goes on along the minus strand of JAQWLN010000015.1, from coordinate 45,419 downwards.
TGCATCAGTCTCTCCCGTACCCTCTCGTAGCGCTTCCTTGTCCAGAAATGTCACTGCGTCTGCAGTGGCTGACGAATCAGACGCTGAGCCCGCAGCCGACGCCGTGGGAGGCGGAGACGACACGTCAGTCATCGGAGCGGATTCAGCGCAGCCGGTGACCAGAAAACATGAAAACACGAACATTGCGAAAATCGGATGTTTCATCGAGATACACCTCAGGCGCGACATCATGACATTTCAGAGCAGAGCATGTTGGTGGGCCGAATCACCAGAGTCAAGCCCGGGGCGAGATGATGCAGAGAGATTTGCCACTGGTGAGTAGTACGATTGACCAAGACAAAAGCAGCCGCGTTTGCCGGAACGCGAGAAGCTCTCACATTCCGGCAAACGCGGCTATGAACTGGATCTGATTCGGTCATTCTTAGTGATGGTGAATGCCGCCACGACGACCGCGGTGATAATCCCAGTGTCCAGGCTGCACGTGCAGATGATTTCCGTGGCGATAGACTTCCGTGGGATGGTAGTCGTAGTGCCCGCGAGTGCGGTAGGTGCTGACCCGGCGAGATCCGTATCCGTAGCTGGGATAACTTCCGTATCCGACGGAAAACGAGCTTCGGGGAGAAACCCTGGTGTAGCCGATACTCAGTCGCGAACCGCCGTATCCGACACCGTATCCGCCGTACCTGCACTGCGCTGTTGCTTTGTCAGCTGTCACGGCCAGAACCATGGCCCCTGCAAATACAGCAATCATTAATCGTTTCATCGTTTTCTCCCTGTTTGCGTCATGCGAAACCAAAATGAACAACTGACAGGGACTATGGCGAACAACGTGCCGTTAATGCCGATTCTTCCTAAGTAACGCACTGCACTGATTTTGAGTAATACGGACTCAGCAATGGCCCAGCCCGACTCCGTCGCATCTGCGCAACGAGTGTGATCGTTTTGATGGCACTCGGCTACTTTAGGCCACGTCTGATCAGCAGAGCATCGACGGTTGGTTCCTGACCCCGAAAGGCTTTGTACGATGTCATGGGATCGCGGCTACTGCCTCGGGAAAGGACCTCAGACCGAAAATCAGCTCCGTTTTCGATCGTTGCTCCGCCGCTTGTCTGCATAAAGGCAAACGCATCGGCCGCCAGGACCTCGCTCCAGAGATAAGCGTAGTAACTTGATGAGTAGCCGCCGCCCCAGATGTGAGCAAAGTATGCAGTACGGTAACGTGGCGGGACCGCCGAAATGTCGATTCCGTATTTCTTCAGCGTGGCTGCTTCGAAAGCTTCAATGTCGTCTGGGATTTCATCGGCCGTCAGAGTGTGCCATTCCAGATCCAGAATGGCCGCAGCCATATACTCCAATGTGTCGAAGCCCTGATTGAATTTGCTGGCGCGGATAACCTTGTCCAGCAATTCCTTTGGAATAGGCTCGCCTGTTTCGTGATGTCGAGCATAGTTACTGAGAATCGCGGGCTGGATGCACCAGTCTTCTTCAAATGTTGACGGGAATTCTACGAAATCGCGCGGCGTTGCGGTGCCCGAAACAGATGGATACGTGACATCAGAAAACAGTCCATGTACGGCGTGGCCCATCTCGTGGAACATCGTCGTAACGTTGTCAAAGCTGATCAGTGCCGGTTCTCCGTCAGCTGGTCGGGGGTTGTTCAGCACATTGACGATGACCGGCTTTTCGTTCAGCAATGACGACTGATCAACAAAGGAACTCATCCATGCACCACCACGTTTCGAGTCGCGTTTGAAGAAGTCGATGTAGAACAGGCCAATCTGCGAATCATCGCCGTCAAGCACGTCAAAAACACGTACTTCCGGGTGATACACGGGTAGATCTCTTCGCTCACGAAACGTGATACCAAACAACTTGTTCATGGTGAAGAAGACGCCGTTTGTCAGCACACTGTTGACTTCGAAATAAGGCTTTACAGCGGCTTCGTCGACTTCAAATCGCGTTTTGCGGACTTTCTCTGCATAGTATTCCCAGTCCCATGGAGCGAGGTCGTGATCCGTTCCCAGCTCCTTCATCATGGCCCGCAGGTCTTCAGCTTCTTCCTGTACGCGAGCCACCACGCCCGGAACGAGATCCGTCAGCATTTTGCGAGCGGCGGCCGGCGTTTTTGCCATCTGATTCTGCAGCTTGTAAGCTGAATGATTGGCAAAGCCCAGAAGATTGGCTCGTTCGGCACGCAGCTGCGCGATTTCCAGAATCAGTGGGCGATTGTCGATGCCGCCGTGCTGTCCGACTGCACGGTTGGCGGATGCCTTCCAGACCCGTTCTCGCAACACGCGATTGTTCAGTGAAGTGAGAATTGGTACGCGAGTCGTGTTGGTGATTTCCAGAACGTACTTGCCTTCTTGGTCTCGTTCCTTCGCGGTTTCTGCGGCGGCCGCAATGTCAGCATCGGACATGCCATCCAGTTCCGCGACATCATCCACCACGACGGAACGCTCTTTTGTCACCGCCAGCAGGTTGTCCTCGAACTTTGTCTGCAGGGTCGACAATTGTTCGTTGAGTGATCGGATGCGGTTCTGGTCCGCCTCTGACAGCCTGGCGCCGGCTCGCACGAAATCTTCATAGTGTCGTCTCAGCACCTCCTGCTGTTCGCCGGTAAGCTCCAGAGAGTCTCGCGAGTCGTATAGTTTTTCGACGCGTTGGAATAACTGCTGATTCAGCAGAATGTTGTCTGAATGAGCAGCCAGCAGCGGAGCCATTTCAGTCTGGATGTTCTGCAGATCCTTGTTGGTGTGGGCCGATGTCATGTTGGAAAAAACCTGGCGAGACCGGTTAAGCAGAGCTCCCGATTTTTCAATCGCCACGATCGTGTTGTCGAATGTTGGCGCATCGGCGTGACCGGCAATGGCTGCCATTTCGGCCAGCTGCTGTTTCATGCCCGCCATGAAAGCTGGCTGGTAGTGTTCCGTTCGAATCGCATTGAACGCCGGTGCGCGAAGTGGCAGCGTACTGGCATCGGCAAACGGATTGTCCTGAGACAGCTCCGCCACAGTTTCAGATTTAGTATTCACGACAATAACACCATTAAAGGTAGTGGGAATGGATTGTTGACCTGAGGCGTTGCCGGCATCAATCAGGACGACGGCAACGAGCGAAAACGCAAAAAATCGTCTGGACCGTAGTACGCGACGCCCTGTGAGCCGATGCGAACTGTATTTCGGGACGAAAGGCAGACCCGCAAAGCTGTAAGAATTCTGTCCATTTGGCTCTAACATCAGATGTTCTCCAGATCAGATTGAACGGTCGTAGCCTGCCGCTCAGCAAGTTAACGCTTTTCACCATCGTTACCAAGTATCAGGTTACCGCGAAACGTTCTTGAAAATCGCATTCTCCGCATCGTTTGCAGCTGCGGCGCGGACTATTCATCATGTGCTGCGTCTTGAATCCCACCGGGTCCGGTATGGTAGCTGTTATGCGAATCACTTTTGTTCTTTTCTGGCTGGTCGTTGCCCTGCTGCCAGTTTCTGTGTTTGCAGCAGAGGAGCCTGACGTCATTGACATCGGTTCTCGGCGAGAACTGTTTGTCGATACATTTCTTATCGAATCGCTCGATGGGGCGCAGCGTCGGCTACATCATCCTGTGGCGCGGAATGTTGTCACTGTCAATGATGCACCATGGGAAGGAGCAGGCAGCGGTTACCACAGCGTCATACATGATGGTGACGTATACCGTATGTATTACCGGGGCTCTGCTCTGGGAGTCGAGGCAGGAAAGTTGAAGCTTGGTGCTCAGGTCTACTGCTATGCAGAAAGCCGTGACGGAAAAACGTGGACCAAGCCGCATCTTGGATTGTTCTCTCATGGTGGTTCGAAACAGAATAACATCATTCTGACTGGTCTCGGTTGTCACAACTTTGCACCGTTTCTGGATGCGAATCCGGCCTGTCGGCCCGACGAGCGGTTCAAGGCGCTTGGTGGCTCGGCGAAGGAAGGCGGCCTGTTTGCTTTTAAGTCGACCGATGGCATCCACTGGTCACTTCTGCAGAAAGAGCCCGTCATAACAGTGGGGGCATTCGATTCCCAGAATCTCGCCTTCTGGGATTCAGCCGCCCAAAAATACCGAGCTTACTTTCGTACCTTCACGAAAGGAGTCACGACGGCTAAACAGTGGACTCCGGACGGATATCGAGCAATTCGGACGGCCGTGTCTGCCGATTTCCTTTCCTGGGGTGACGAAGCTGATCTGACGTATGAAGATTCTCCTGCGGAGCACCTCTATACGAATCAGATTGGTCCGTATTATCGGGCACCGCATATTCTGATCGGCTTGCCGACGCGTTATGTGGAACATGGCTGGTCAGAGTCAATGAGGGCTCTGCCGGAACTGCAGCATCGGGAAGAACGCGCTGACGCTCATCTGCGGTACGGCACGGCACTGACGGAAGGGCTGCTGATGGCCAGTCGTGACGGCGTTCACTTTGATCGCTGGAACGAGGCGTTCCTGCGTCCCGGTCCGCAACGGCCGGATACATGGAACTACGGTCATCAGTTCATTGCCTGGCATGCGGTCGAAACGAAATCCGATCTGCCTGGAGCCGCCAACGAAATATCTCTGTACGCGTCAGAAGGTGCATGGACCGGGCACAGCAACGCCATGCGGCGGTACACGCTGCGTCTGGACGGTTTTGTGTCTATCAATGCACCGTGGAAAGGCGGAGAACTGCTCACCCGACCGTTGAAGTTTGACGGACGGAAGCTGGCGATCAACGTTTCCACGTCGGCCGTGGGCAGCGTGCGAATTGAGATTCAGGATCCCGACGGGACCCCCGTACCGGGATTTGCACTAAATGACTGCCCGGAACTGTTTGGCGATTCCGTTGATCGCACTGTATTGTGGGAAGGAGGCCCTGACGTCAGCCAGCTGGCCGGAAGGGCAGTACGGTTACGGTTCGTGTTGAAGGATGCAGATCTGTATTCGTTTCAGATGACTGAATAGTAGTGCAGTTACGGTCTGTCCTGCTGCGAATGCTGGCTCGGCGAGCAGCCGGTCAATTTGTGGTGTGATTTTCAGTCAGCTGTCGTTCGCCAATTTCAGAAATCCGTTCGGCCGGCCACCGTTCAAGAGGCGAATAGCGCGGGTGCTTCGACTCCTTCCAGGGGTAGTTGCGTCTGGTGTTATAACAGCAGATAAACGCCCAGCGCGGATTGTCGCTGACGTTCTGATCGGATCGGTGGAGTGTGTTCCCGTGGAAGATTACGGCTGAGCCGGGTTTCAGTTCGACGTGCACAAGTTCCAGCCGCTGAAGGGCGGCGGCGATCCGTTCTTCATCGGCTCCCGTCTGTTCGCCTCGCTGCACGTGATCAATGCGTCCCATCCTGTGCGAACCGCGAATGACCTGCAGGCAGCCGTTTTCTGTGGTTGCCTGATCGACCGCAATCATGCAGCTGCCCATGTCCGGAAACAGACATCCGTTGTTGTACCAGTACCCGTAATCCTGATGCCACGTCCATGCGCCACCGATCCTCGGTTCCTTCAGAATCATCTTGTGATGGTAGTGGTAGACTTCGTCGCCCAGCAGCACTTCCATTGCTTCCACCAGCGGCTGTGCCCGGACGATGGCTCCGTAGATGCTGTCGTGGGGGAGTTCGTTTCGTACGACGAGATCGACGGACCCGCCTTCGCCGTCGGTCCGTGACATGCGGTCCGATTCAAGTTTGCGGTCTATGCGGGCCACTCGCTTCAGCAATTCCGCTTCAGGTTCAGTCAGAAGATCGGGGACAATGACGTAACCGTCCTGCAGGAATCGCTGTTTGTCGTCAATTGAGAGTAGTTCAGGCTGCATCTGATGACTTGCCGTTTTGCTAACCTGCTAATGCGCCGCAGGCTTCCTTTACGGAGATTGTCCCTTCGTAGATGGCTCTCCCGACGATTGCACCAATGAGGTTAGGCTGTGCCTCATAGATTTTCTGAAGAGCCACGATGTCATCCATTGTCGTCACCCCTCCCGATGCAATTACCGGCAATCCCATGTCAGCCAGTGCGCGAAGATCAGCCAGAGTTGCCTGATCGACGCCCTGCATCATGCCGTCGTTGGCGATGTTTGTGTATATGACGGCGGCCAGTGGCACGTCTGCAAATTTTTCGGCCAGTTGCATGACGGACACGCTGGATACCTCAAGCCAGCCTTCTGTCGCCACCATGGAATCCTTCGCATCAAGGCCCAGTGCCAGTTTGTCAGGAAACTGAGTGCAGGCCTCGGCAAACCAGTCTGGTTCTTTCAGTGCCTTGGTTCCAATGATAACCCGGCTTAGCCCGAGGTCATTAAGCGCAAGTGCGATGCTTTCTTCGTTGCGAATTCCGCCACCCATCTGGCAGGGAAGACCTGTTTCGCTGACGATGCGTCGCACGACATCGTGATTTACGGGACGCCCTTCCTTCGCGCCATCCAGATCGACAAGGTGCAGCCATTCGGCACCTTCCGCCTGCCATTTCAGTGCCATCTCAACAGGGTCGTCCCCAAAGACGGTTTCGTCGTTGTAGTTTCCCTGTCGCAGACGAACGCACTTGCCGCCTCGGATATCGATGGCTGGATAGAGTTGCATGTTTTGCCAGACTTCTGATTGCTTGAATTATTGGGGGCAGCCAGCGTTTACAGTTCTACGAAATTGCGGAGCAGTTGCAGTCCCGTGCTTTGGCTTTTTTCAGGGTGAAACTGCGTCGCGAACACGTTGTCCCGCGCCACGATTGACACAAACTCGCCACCATAGTCCGTTGTGGCGGCGGTCCATGAATCGTCATCCGGCTGCACGTAATAGCTGTGGACGAAATAGAACCATGCATCGCGTCGTATGTTGTTCAACAGCGGATTGTCCGTGCACGTGTGCAGCTGATTCCATCCCATGTGTGGAATTTTCAGCTCTGCCGGCAATTCAAATCGAGTCACTTTTCCAGGAACGATTCCCAGACCCTGAAATTCGCCGTCTTCATAGGACACGTCGAACAGCAATTGCAGTCCAAGGCAAATCCCAAGAAACGGCTTGCCGGCGGATGTGGTGTCCTTAATGACGTCGACCAGTTTGTGATCGTGCAACGCCTGGATGGCATCGCGAAAAGCTCCTACGCCAGGCAGGATGACCTTGTCCGCCTCGGCGATCTGTTGTGCGTCTGAGGTGACCACCGCTTCCGTGCCAAGTCGCTCAAGAGCTTTCTGGACGCTTCGGAGATTGCCCATCCCGTAATCGACAATTGTGATGGATGACATTTAAGTATGTGACGAACGCGCGTCGCTGTGCGGCAGTTCGAGGATTCAAAGACTGAAGTTGAATTTTTTGCTGTCAGACGAGACTGTCTTCTGCCGACTGTCGGCGCCCATGGGGTAGACTGCCCCACTGACGGTCGAGATCGAGACTTCGTGGACACCAGGAAGAACGCCGGCGTTGTCGGGATCGTACATCAATATGAATTCACCGTTTGAATCAGTAATCCCTGTGGACGGAGTGGCATTTTCCAACGGCATTCCTCCCGCCGGAGCCAACGGTGCGAACTGGACCACGACCCCGGCCAAAGGTGCATCGTTGCGAGTTACGACACCGGTTACGTATTCCAGATCGGGCAGAGCAGCGGAAAACGCCCAGCGAAACAGAAAATATCCGCAGATAACCATCCCTGCCAGAGAAGGAATCGCTTTCTTTGCGTAACTGATGGCAGCATCGCGTTGCTCCGCCTGACGCCGTTCGTCACGTGTCAATATCGGTGCGTCGGATCCACTGCCGCGTTTCTTGTCGTATGTTCTGGTGAGTGCAGACGCTGCTGTTCCGGTGGTCATGATATCGGCTGCAGCCGCGGCTCCTTCCAGGCTGCCTTTGTCTTTCTTTTTTGTCGCTGCCTTCTTTTTCTTGACCTCTTCATGAGCACGCATCAGCTCGGCAACGGACGGTTTTGGTGCTTCCGGCGGAGAAGTGACTTCGACCTGTGCAAAAGCGCCGTTGTCGGGCTCAAGCCCCGGTATTGGATCGAATTCATCCATCGCCGAAAGGTCGACCGGCGGCGTTAGTTCTGTGGGCATGTCGACAAGTTCAGCCACCGCTTCTGCAAATTCATCTTCCGCCGGATCTGCGTCCTTGGAAGGTGAATCCGTCGGACTGCTATCCCTGGCATCCGACGTTGGGGCCGGAACCTTAAAATTGGCTTTGCATTTAGGGCATTGCCCGTCTGTTCCGGTAAGATCCTCGGAAATTTTGAGAACCGATTTGCATTTTTTGCAGGTGTACCGAATGACCATTGTGCAACCCTTGTCAACTTTCCCGCCCGACGCTGTCAGCCTCAATATAGCTGAGAAGTGAAGCCATGGAGACCGAATCTGTGGCAATCCTGCCAAAGACAGAATCCAGTCAGTCGAACGGCCAACTTATTCCCGAGCAGGACAGATTTCCGAAAACGACAGCACCGCAGCCAGGCGGCTGCGGTGTTGCCTAAGTTTTGCTCAGAATACGGTTGTGGCTGTCTTATACGACCAGCCACTGACACTTAGAAGTTACCAGCGTCAACTCCTTCTGCAATGCTGCCAAGGCTGTTCCAGACACGTGCGCCAAGGGAAACATTGATGCGTTTGGCTGAGCCATCCGCCAATGCGACCTGCACGATGTCTCCATGGGGGCCACCCGCCGCTTCGTAATTGTTTTTCTTATTGGGCGGAAGCAGAGTTGAGAACAGTGTCGCTGGTCCACCCCAGGCCCAACCATCACTCGCGAATCGTCGAGTGAAGTTGACAGCGTTGCGGTATTCAGGGGTTGTTCCCCGAAACCGTTCTGCTTCTGCAATGAGGATCGTCTGCGACGTGCCGTCAGTAATGGCTGCGAAATTGGTTGAACTGTTAGGCGTAAAAATACCAATGTTCGAGGAAAGTTGATACAGGTCAACAACCGGGCTATTGCCAGTCTCACCAGCCTGGTTATATGCTGACAGCTCGGCAGCGGTCAAAAAGATGGTCGCTCGGTTGTCGCTGAACAGCAGGCCTGAGCCGGCACAACCAGCATAGTCATTTCCTCCTGTTGTCTGTCCCGGGAACAGTCGGAAGGTATGTGACAGTTGCGTGGTTGTTTCCATTGAGCTCCTGCGTGACGGACAGTAGAACGCTTTGACCTGGGTGGCTCCAGGGGCGACATTGACCTTCAGAAGATTCGGATCATCAAGTGGATTGGTCGGGTCAATTGTTCCCCGTCGCCATCGTTCTAGGTTCGTGTTGCCCCATGCGTTCAGGCCTTCGTTCCACAGGCCCTGAACGATTCCCTCTTCAACCATCGGGAGGATGTGCATCATCCAGCTTTCCCCATGCGCGACTGATCCGTTTGTAGCTACCATGGCGTTGGTGGTTGCTTCGTTGATATCAGCCACGCTGTAAGTACCATTCAGGCCATCGATGGTATCCGCAGCCCGTGGCCATGCGACCGCTTGACCTGGTGGGAAAACCAAGTGAACGTCGTGGTAATTATGCAGGGCGAGACCGAGCTGCTTCAGATTATTGAGGCACTCAGTCCGACGAGCGGCTTCACGTGCTTTCTGCACAGCAGGAAGGATCAACGCGATTAAAATGGCGATGATTGCAATAACAACAAGCAGCTCAATCAGCGTAAAGCCTCTTAAGCGGTGGGATGGTCTTCGCATGAACGTTTCCTTTTCTGAAATACTGGATCGTTGAATCAGAACGTCGAGGCCTTGAGCTTCGCTGGCATCATTCTAAACCAGACGCAAACGGTCGTCACTCCAATTTGTGGAGGACAAGCGTCGAGCTTCTTATTGTTCAGTTTTCTACGGGAATGACACCGTTTGGTACCATTATTTTCAGGTTTTACAGGTGAAACCTGACATTCATCCGCCGAGCCCGTATCAAACTCAGTGTCGTTAAACTTCGATCCCTCAATTTCTGCACAAATTGACATGTGGTTGGGGAGTGTCTCAATCAGTGTCGGTTTTCATACGTCGCATGTGTCTTGTCACCGAATGTCAGCGTTGCACAGGATTTATGCAGGAAAACATCGTTGATCTGCCAGCCGGGGGGATCTTTCCGGAATCAAACCCTCCGGAACGAAATTCTCCTGCGCGCGACCGGAGTTCTCAATCTCACGGTCCATACCGGCCCTCACAGGTTTTGGGACGTTCGTAGCATGGCCGAATCTATTGAGTCCGGCTTCGTTTTTCGCTTCATGGGGCTGTCCATCGACACGCGCACGCTGATGATTGGCAACGCGTCGGGGCGCCATGACAACCCTACGCGAGGTCCGGCCTGGAGTTCTCGGGATGTCGTATGAAATACGACATCCGTCGTCTGGATTGGCGGGGCTGACTGGGAATCGTTTACGAATCGACGGAATCGCGTTTGGCGCACACGAGCCTGCCGTTCTGCTCTCAAAACACATGCTCCGCAGGACTGCAGGTGATGGCCGTGCTCGCGATGAACCTTGATGTCGGATGTGTGTCAACGATGTGGCTCAATATGTCCACCACTCGGTTTCCGATGAATTGTCGTCACCATGTCTGCGGCAACAACACAATCAGAGCAACCACTGCAGACGGTCTCTCGTAGACTGGCGGCTGAAGATATACAGATCGGCAGCTACATAACGGTCGTGCAGCAGATCTCTGAACTGGTTTCGTTTCTCTGGCTTGGTGACACGTCGCCGGAAGGTCGTGAGCAACCCGTGTTGTATCGGCACACTCCGTCGAACTGTGGCGAACCGTACCGGGTGCTGGCGGTTTGCCTGCCATTCGTGTTTGGCGAGGACATTCGCGGAGAGGCTGAAACGTTTGACCTGCGTCAATGCGAAGTTACTCAGTTGACCGCTGGGTACGTTGAGGCCGTTCGCCAGCAGCGTCAGGAATCGATCGCCGAGAAATCCACGAAGAAACGCCGCCGACGAAAGAAAAAGAAGTCCAGGTAACGTCAAGTCAGGATCGGGGTCCGCACAGCGGACCCCGATTTTCATGGCGACCGTTTAATCTTCTGGACGATGACAGAAAGTGGAGACAGTCGTTGATATTCGATCTGGTGCTAAGCGTCAGTCTCTACTTAACTCGTACCAGTTTCATGATGCGTCCGGAAACATTCCAGTCCTGGACATACAGGTTTCCCTCGTTGTCCCAGTATGAGCCGTGCGTTCCACTGAAGACGCCTTCGATCCAGTCTTCCTGCTTGATGCCGAAGCTTCGTCCCTTTTGAGGATCGGGGTTGTGGCCGAGGACGGCCATGATGGTATTGCTCTTGTCCAGAATTACGACTCGGCCGTGCAGGTCCGGCACGGATACGTAGTCTCCCTGGATCGAGACAGATGTCGGCATTCCCAGACCGGTGATGACTTCGTCAATGTAATTTCCGTCCAGGTCGTAGTGCAGCAGACGGCCCTTGGGCTGGTGATTGCGGTCGCAGATCAACAGGCGGGGTGGGTCGTAACGCGTATCCAGAGTCATGCCGTGGGCGGTGTTGAATTGCTTCAGTTCATTTCCTTTGGTGCCGAAGTGCATCAGATATTTTCCGGCCTTGTCGAACTTGAATATATGGTTGCTGGCATAGCCGTCGGACAGAATGATGTCTCCGTTCGGAGCAACAGTGATGGCTGTGGGATTGAATTTTTTCAGTTTGAGTCCTGATTCCTCCGGAAACGGCAGCTTCAAAACGATGTCCCCGGTTTCGGCGTTGAATTTTATTCCCTCAGCGTTGGCGTTGCGTGCTCCATAAATGAATTCGCCTCCCTCTTCGTCACGGATCTCCATGTCATGGATGTTGGAGTATTCGTCGCCGACAAAGCGGCGGATGACTTTTCCATCCGGCGAGAATACGAAGACTCCGATGTTGGCGCTGGTGTAGACGTTGCCAGCCTTATCGACCACGACACCACCGTGAGTCGCTCCAATGACGGATTTGCCGTCTTCACCAAGCCCCCAGCCGGGAACTGTGTCGAAGGTCATCAGACCACACCCCATTCGCACGGGCGCGGGCGCTCCCGCAGTCGCCAGCGGTAGTGTGATGCTTGTCGAAACCGTAACAGCGATAGCAAGCAGACAGTTTTTCATATTCTGGATTCCTGATGGATTCGTCGTTGACACTTAAGATTCTGCATTTTTACTTGTTGTAGATTAGACAATTGGCATTCGGTCGTGTCCACCGACCGAGTCCAGGAACGCCACTTTGAGGCCATCAGTGTTGTTGTTCACGAAGCGGCGGTTGTCGCCTCCACTGACCGGTTATTCTGCATCTGCCAGGAAACCGCGGAGACCAAATGCGGACTCCTGCTTGACGAATCCGGCCAGGTGACGACACTTTCCCGACACCCCACCACAAGTCCTATCAGGCGTTCCAGGAATATCAACGATGCGTTTGTTTATTGCCATCACGTCACTCATTGTGCCGGTCTCGAATCTGACTGCCGCCGACTGGTCTCAATGGCGAGGTCCCAATCACAACAACGTGGCTGACACTGGCCAGGACATTCCGACCGCGTGGAGTGAATCCAGCAACGTCGTCTGGAAGGTCGGTGTTCCCGGTCGAGGTCATTCTTCACCAATCGTCATTGGTGATCTGATTGTGCTGACCAGCGCCGATGAACAGGGCCAGCAGCAGGGTGTTTTTGGTTTTGATCGTCAGACCGGAAAGCGGCTGTGGGGAACAGTCGTCAGTAAGGGTGGGTTTCCGAAAATTCACACCAAGAATACGCATGCGTCGTCAACCGCCTGCAGCGATGGCACACAGATTTACGCGACATTCAATCACCACAACAAGGTCGAAGCGATCGCTCTGAACATGCAGGGGGAAATTGTCTGGCAGAAGGATGTGGGCGGATTTATTCCCAAACAATACGAATACGGATACGCAGCGGCACCCACGTTGTACAACGGCACGCTCATCATTTCCGGGGATTGTGACACCGTGGCGTGGGTGAAGGCTCTGGACACCAAATCCGGCCGGGTTGCATGGCAGCAGAACCGACCGCAGAAGCTGAACTGGTCGTCTCCGATTATCGGCAACGTCGCCGGTCGGGAGCAGATGTTCATCAGTGGTTGCGACATGATGGCTGCCTACGATCCGAAAACGGGCCGCCCGCTATGGAGTGTGCCCTGCCTGACAATGGCGACCTGCGGGACTGTCGTATGGGACGATGACACCGTCTACGCCAGCGGCGGATATCCGAAAAAAGAGACTGTGGCCGTGAAGGCTGATGGTTCCGGCACAATTCTGTGGACAAATACGGTGAAGTGTTATGAGCAGTCGATGTTGATTCATGAAGGACACCTCTATGCCGTCGACGACGGCGGGGTCGCTTACTGCTGGCATGCGAAGTCCGGTCGAGAGATGTGGCGTTCACGATTGCGTGGACCAGTCTCCGCGTCGCCGGTGCTGGTTGGTGACACGATTTATGCGTCCAACGAAAAGGGCACGACGTTTGTCTTCAAAGCAGATCCGCAGAGTTTTCAGGCGGTTGCTCAAAACCAGCTTGGTACCGTTTCTTTCGCAACTCCCACTGTCGTCGACAATCGTATTTATTTGCGAGTCGCTGCCGGGGAGGGCGGAAGTTGGAAGGAAACGCTGTATGCCATCGGGACGAAGTAGCCGGGACCGTGGTATACAAGACGCCAGCATCTCGTCGGAACGGAAGTCACCTCCATGTGTGCATGTGCCAATTGAAGCCTGTTGCGAGGAACATTGTCTCCCGTCCTCAGCACGGCGCAGGACAATTTGCATAATGCTGTTAGACTGCCCGGATGATTGTTGAAGGACTTTTGACAAGTACAAATGCCGCCGGGCAGGTCAACGTCGCTCCCATGGGGCCGATTGTTCAGGGTGACTTTGAGTCGCTCCTGCTACGGCCGTTTCGTGGCTCAACCACTTTTTCCAATCTGCTTGAGACCAAAACGGCTGTGTTTCACGTTGTTGACCGAGTGGATGTGATTGCTCGTGCCGCCGTCAGTCGACTCGAAGAACTGCCCGCCACGGTGGCGGCAACCGTTGTTTCGGGAGTCGTGCTGGCAGACTGCTGCCGCTGGTTTGAAGTGGAAATCACGGACATCGACATTACCAACGAACGCTCAGAGATGCAGGCCCGCGTCGTTTACACCGGACAGCGACGACCGTTCTTCGGCTTGAATCGGGCACGGCACGCCGTGATTGAAGCAGCCATTCTGGCAACGCGAGTGCATTTGCTGCCCCGGGAAGAGATTGAATCGGCACTGCGGTTTCTGACACCGGCCGTTGCGAAGACGGGCGGTCCTGCAGAAACGGATGCCTTTCGCATGCTGCAGCAGCACATTGAACATCATTACGTCGGAGAAGCTTCAAGATGACTGTGGTTGTCACCACCGGTGCACGACTGCACTTCGGACTTCTTTGTGGCGCCCCGGATTCGGGTTGGCATTATGGCGGTGTCGGCATGATGGTCGATCAGCCGGCCTGGAAAATACAGGTCTCGGGAAAACCGCTCACCGGTGAAGATTTCGTTCATGCAGATGCTGCGACCAGGCAGAGGGTGCAAACTGTGCTTGCTCGTTTTCGTCAGGTCGTTGACGATCTGTCTGCAGTTGAGTGCATTGTCCATAGCGCGGCGCCATTTCACTCCGGTCTGGGGGCGGGGACTCAGTTTACTCTGGCGCTGGGAACGGCGTTGTTAGTGCTGTCGGGAAAACCACGCCCTGACGACATCAGCGGATTTGCGTCAGCTCTCGATCGAAGCCGGAGATCGGCCGTAGGAACGTATGGTTTTGATCGCGGCGGATTTGTGATCGATCACGGTGTTCCTCAGAAAGCCACGGCATCCAGGGTGTTCGACCGTGTTCGATTTCCGGACGCGTGGCGGATGGTTATGTTGTCGCCTCAAACGGCCGCAGGCTTGTCTGGTGATACGGAAGAAACGTTTTTTGGCCGACAGGACTTCCTTGCTGATGACGCTGTGTCTCGGATCGGGCAGGTCATTGAAGCGGACATTGCCGATTCGCTTCGAGGTGAAGAATTTCACAGGTTTCGCGACGCACTGGAAAGTTATGGGCACCTTGCAGGTGAGTACTACGCTGCGGCTCAGGGCGGAGTGTTTTCGGACCGGCAGATGGAGCAGCTTGTCCATGAACTGAAGTTGCAGAGGATTACCGGGGCCGTTCAGTCTTCATGGGGGCCAACGGTCTGCATACCGGCGGAATCGGAACAGGCCGCCGAAAAGATCCGAAAGGCAGCACAGCACGTTGCCTGCGGCACGACGATCACTGCGAATATTGTTCGCGGGTTGAATATCGGTGCAACCGTTCGCACAACGGCGCCGGAGCAGGCTCACCGGTCGTTTGGATAGAATTTCGACAGTCGCTCTGGTGTTACTCCCAGCTGTGCCATCGCAACAATGAGCCAGTTGCGAAGTGTCTGTCCGAGAACTCCACGTTGTTGCCAGCGCCGCGCAGAGACTTCGATGTGGCTGTCGAGTACGATGACCCGACCGGCGCGTCTGAGTTTCTTCATCAGAAGCAGATCTTCCAGAAAACAGACGTCCGGGAAACCATCGTGCTCACGAAAGACGGAACTTCGAACGAAGATGCCCTGATCTCCGTAAGCCCACTTCAGCAACCTGACACGCCACAGGTTTCCAGCTTCCAGGGATCGATAACGATAACCCGGCTGGTCAATTTTCTGGCGGAAGCAACCGGCGACGATTTCCGTTGACGAGTTGACTCGATTCACAAGATCAGAAATGGAGTCGGGTGACAACCTGCAGTCGGCATGCAGAAACAGCAGCACATCGCCTGTGGCATTCTGTGCACCCAGATTCTGCTGTGTCGCTCGACCAGGCTGGTCTGACGTCAATACTGTAACAGCAGCATGACGAGCGGCGATGTGTGTCGTCTGATCTGCGCTTCCGCCGTCCACAACAATGATGTCGCCGGACCCGGCCTGTGTTGCACTGTCGATCGCCGCGGCGATCGTGTGCTGTTCGTTCAACGTGGGAATAATGACGGAAACCTGCAGCACCTGGGCGTTCTCAACACAGTTCTGAGTTAGGAGCGGAGTTCGCTCGGATGTACACGCATTACATGTGTTCTGATGGGGACGCACTGAGTCGCGACGGCAGGAGTGTGCTCCCAAACACTCTCCCTGAAAAAAAGTCTACTGTTCCGACCACTGCTGCTGCAATTCGGTCAGTTCGTGCATCAGGTTTTCCCAAAGTGGATGCAGTCGCTCCGAGTCTTCAACTTTCTTGCGGCAATTGTCCACAACATAGAAAACGTCCACCACCTGATCTACGTTCGTAGCGATTCTGGTCAGATCCACCGACAGGCCGTGGTTGTAAATCGTGAGCGCCAGGGTATGCAGCAGGCCAGGGCTGTCCATGGCAAACACATCAATGACTGTGTGCGTTTCAGAACAGTCGTTGTCGATGGAAACCCGAGGTGGAACCGGCTGGACCAACTTCTTCTTATTGAATCGAAACAGTCCACTGCGTCTAAAGATATGGTCTACTGTTAACTTTCCTGTCAGCACATTGACCAGTGCGTCGCAGACGTCCCGAATCCGATCATCAGCGACGTTGCCAACAAAATCATTGTCGGTCACCCGGAATGACCCGATCATCGTCGAATCCGCCGTCGTGCACGATTGAGCTGTGTGGATGTCCATTCTCATGCCGGACAGCACTCCCGACACTTTGTGGAAACTTCCGGGTTCGTACTGGCTGCTCGCAAAAATGCGATATGTCACGGTATCCGTGTCGGCATCGTACGCGCCTTCAACCTTAACGTCCGTATCCCCGAGATGCTGAATGACATCCAGGTCACGGGCGACTCGATCCGGATCTTCAGTCATCAGGTAGAATGGTGGCAACGCGTCGAGCTGACGACCAACCCACTCCGGCCACTGTTCATTTGCATTGGGCACGATTGGAACGATCGACTTTCGCACATGTTCCCGCACAAGCTGCAGGCGTTCCCGTTCAAGGTGATTGATGGGGCGACCACTGAGGATTCGCATTGTTCGATTGTACAGGTCTGCCAGCAGGTCACCCTTCCAGTCAGTCCACACGTCCGGTCCTACAGCTTTGATGTCTGCCACCGACAGAACGTACAGCATTCGCAGTAATTCCGGTGCACCCACCAGGCGAGCGAAATCCATCAGTAATGCCTGATCAGTGATGTCACGGCGAAAGGCGAGGTCCGGCATGACCAAATGCTGCCGCACAAGAAACATGATCATCCGTTTCTTATTTTCTGCAGTCTGCAGGCGTACGCCGACCTCGTCTGCGATCTGTTCCCCGAGAATGCTGTGATCGCCATCTCGGCCTTTGGCAATGTCGTGAAGAATCAACGCTATATGCAGCGTGGCTTTGTGCCTGAGGCTGTTGTAGGCCGATCCCACGGGAGTCTCATCGTCAGCAAAAGATACGACTTCGTCGATTGTCTTGAGCGTATGTTCGTCCACCGTGAAGCTATGGTACTGGTTGAACTGCATCAGACACCGAATCTCAGACATGGCCGGCACAAGCCAGTCCAGAACTCTGGTTTCGTACATGGCACGTAATGTCAGGGGCAGGCCGTTGCCCCCACGCAGCACGGCGCGAAAGCGACTGCACGATTCTCGGCTGGGGTCCGCCGGAAGGCGGGATATGACCCTGCCGATGACTCGGCGCAGTTCCGCAGAAAGTACAACTTCGTACCGGGCGGCTGCCGCAAATGCCAGCATGACCGATTCCGGGTCCTCCGACAACCTGTCGCCAAAGTCTTCCGGCGCGTTCAGCACGCCCTCCTTAATGATGAATCCATCTGCATCCCGCTGCGGCAGGATCGCATTCTTGAGACGAGCCAACAGGCCCGGACGCTGGGCCGTTTCTGTGACTCGGCGCGCAATTTCCGCCACTTGTGAAGTGTGGCGGAAGTACTCCTGCATGAAGTTTTCCACAGACTTGCGATGATCGTCCTGTGTTTCCCCCCGACTGGCTGCAATTTCGAGCTGCAGGTCGCGGGTCAGAACATCCTGTTTCAGTCCGGCTCGACAGTGCAGGTCCAGTCGCAGCGAAGTAAGAAAGCTGTCCGCGCTGTTCAGTATTGCAAGCTCCTGAGTGCCCACCGCGTTGTGTTCGAGCAGTGATGAGGGATGCGAATCTCCGAACTGTGCGTACGTTACCCAGTTGATCAGATGCAGGTCTCGCAGTCCTCCCGGAGACCGCTTCACATCGGGCTCCAGCTGATTGACGGAATCTCCTCGCGCCATCCACTCTTCCCGTCGGGACACCACGCATGCATCAACAAATCGATCGGCCGGATTCTGAAAGACCTTCGATTCGACCAGATTGCTCAGCGAGGCGAATACAGTTTCACTGCCCAGTAGATGTCTCATGTCAACCAGCGATGTGGCAAACGGAACGTCTTCGTTGGCAAAGCTGACAACGTCGTCCGGTGTCCGGATACTGTGTCCGAGTTGAAAACCTGTATCCCAGCAGTCGCGTACGAAGGCTGTAAGAACCGGTTCCAATTCAGTGAATGCACGGGATTCAGCGACCAGCAGCAGGTCTATATCTGAGTGCGGCGTGGGGCGACGCCGACCATTTCCGCCGACGCAGATGATCGAAAAATTATCATCTTCCGAAATGCCGGCGGTCTGCAGATGCAGCCTCAACATTTGCCGCAGCAGTCCATCCAGCTGGTCTGAAAACCAGTTGCAGATTTCGATCCCATCTTCCCCTGAAGCATGCCGCTGAGTCACCTCATCGCGCAACGTCATCATCCGTTCACGGCGTTCCTGAATACTGGAGACATCTAGAGACACAGAATCGATTGTCACAGGAATCAGCCGGAATACAGGGTGAACAGGGGATACAAAGGCCAGCAGAATACGTCTGCAGCACGAAGGATACCCTGGACGACGGCTGGAACGAAGTGACCAACTGCGGACGGAACGCCGTTTCTCACGCACACTTCAGAATCATCTAGATTGCTTCTGCCCCGGATTCGCCGGTCCGAATGCGAATAATCTGTTCCAGTGATGAAACGAAGATCTTTCCGTCCCCAACCTGTCCTGTCCGAGCGGATTGGCAGACAGCGTTCACCGCGGTTTCCAATTGATCTTCGGCTACGATGACATCCATTTTGACCTTTGGCATGAAGTCAACGGTATACTCCGCGCCACGGTACGTTTCCTTATGTCCTCGCTGACGGCCAAAGCCGCGCACCTCCGAAACCGTCATTCCCTGCACACCCGCTTCGGTCAGTGCCGTCTTTACATCCTCCAGTTTGTAGTGTCGGATGATCGCCTCTAACTTTTTCATTTTTGTCTTTCAGATGATCAGAATCTGTCCACAGGTCGTTTTTTCTCGATCTCATTTTTCAATGGGCCAGGAGCTACGTCGCAACTAACGTGCCATACCGAAATCGCTATAGTTCCCACCGGTCAGATTGCGAGAATCGCCTGCAACACAAGCAGTCTGCTTACAAGTTGTGCATCCGCCCGGAACCCGTCACATTTGCGCAGGCAAATTGCTGGCACCTGACGTACACCTAAAAACACGCTGTTTGCTGGCTTCTGTCACGACCTCATCATGCATTTTGTGATCATTACAATTTTCGGTTGTCTGTTGGGTCGAATCAGTGCCGTCTGGTCAGCCGTAATGCTGGCCGATATGAATTCGGGTGGCCTGATAAATTGCTCCGGATGTGGTTCTGTGGTGTCGCGTCCGCAGCGCTGGTTCACGTGTCTGCCGATTCGCTGTGGCTGTAATGCGAGTCCTGTGTTGTGGCATATCGGAGCGACGTTGGGACTTGGCGGACTGTTCCTGGCTTTCTCATGGCTGGTACTGGAAGCAGGATGTCAGTCGCTGCATGAAGTTCGACCGGATGTGCCGCTGATGTACCTCCGCCTGCCGTATCACCTGACTTTGATTTTCCTGCTGTGGGTCGCGACACTGACTGACCTGCTGGACTATGTCATACCCGACGAAGTCATATATTCAGGAATCGTCATTGGTCTGACAGCGTCTGTGGCAAGTGGAGACCTGCAGATGATGCACCTCTGGGTGAACTGGGATGATGCGGTCGACGGACTTCGAGGTCCATCGATTCCCGAATGGATCAGTGGTTACCACCGGTTGCATGGTCTGGCATGGAGCATGGCTGGTCTTCTGACCGGGGCATTACTGACGTGGCTGGTGCGCTGGGTGTCACATTGGATTTTGGGCCAACCTTCCCTGGGACTGGGAGATGTCACGTTGATGGCGATGGTCGGCGTTTTTATCGGATGGCAGGCGACGTTATGTGTGCTCGCGTTTTCACCGCTCGCGGGGATCGTCATTGGCATCATGGTCAGGCTGTTGACGGGACGCAGTTTCGTCGCGTATGGGCCTTATCTTGCCTTGTCAGCGGTCCTGGTCATGGGCACCTGGCGGTGGCTGTGGGCCGACTTTTTTACGCTTCGCGACGTCTTCAGTCACTGGCCGTCTGTTGTCGGGCTGATCGCTTTTTCCTACGCGGTGTTGTGTGTGCTGCTGATTTTGCTGCGAGTCTTTCGAACGCTGCCAACAGAACGTCTGCGACAATGAACGTCGCTCCGGTGCAGGCCTGCAGTTGATTCCGGCCCAGCCACTGGTCGTCACATAATTCCGGAATTGGCGTGGTCGCTCGCGCGGTTTCTGACACCCACCCGTTGTTGCTCAGATCATGTCCAGCTTGCGATGTCTGCGCGAGGGGGGCTTGGCGCATTCGGCGCAGATGCCGTAGCCTTCGAGACGATGGCCGACCATGCGGAACCCCATCTCCATGGCAACTTTCTCCAGGATCGCTGAGATCTCTTCGTTCCGAAACTCAATCAGGTTATTGCACTTTTCACAGATGAAGTGATCATGCTGAGGATAGCCGTAATCGTGCTCGTAGACCTCACGATCATTGGTTCGGGCAACCTTTCTGATCAGCCCCGCTTCTTCAAGAGAGCTGACCGTTCTGTATACGGTGGCTCGACTGACCCGTCGCCCATCGACGGGCTTGTCCAGTCTGGCGACGATTTCATCGACGTCGAAGTGTTCGTGGTCCGAAAAAATTTCGCGAACGATAATATCCCGTTCCTGCGTGAGTCGCATTTTTCGAGTGGACAGGAACTCGGTGAATTTTTCAACCGGAGATGCGGCGACTTCCTTAGGGGCAAAATCACTCACGTGTAACCTCGACTTAGCAGACGACAGTGTGCCGGATTTGGCAGTTTAAGATGGGACAGACCGATGGAAAGAAAACTTTCTCAAGCTTTGCGTTTTTGGTCAACTATGCCCGTATTTCAACGCCGTGCGGGTATTTGCGAAAGGGGCGAATGACGCTTTTGACAATCTGAGACAGGATTACCAGGATTGATTGTCGTTTTCGATCGCGTTCCGCATCCGTCGCATGGCCTCATCCAGCAATTCGTCAGAATCGTAACTTCCGCGATCGATGGCCTCTTGAATGGTGCGTAGCTTTTCGGCCCGTAGCGCAGCTTCTTCTTCCGGCGTGATCGCGTCCTCCTCCGACGTACCGGCATTCTGCTCGTCGGCCGCCGATGGCACGTCAGCGCTAGCCAGATCGTTCAGGGGGTCCAGACGGTTTGGGGAGGAAGGCGACATCGGCCTGATCAATCCTGAATCTTAGGGAAACACGACATTGATACGCGCATCCTACGACTGTCAGGGGAACGCGTCCACTTGAAAGCAGGAAAATCGGCCTGCCGATCGTGCCCGTCGAGGTAAACATCCGTCTAACCTGACTTTGGAGGCGGTTGGGTTTCCCGGACAGTGTCGTCCGGGACTGATTTCTCGGGTGGGGACAAATCTTCCCCAAATACCGCAAGGATGCCGGCCGGAATTTCAAACCGCTCCGGCTTCTGTTCGACCTTTCGGTTTATCTTTCCGGCAAGTTTATCACTTTCCTTCCTGACGCGGTGTTCGATGATGGACTGGACCGTTTCGCCGAAAAGGCGTACTCCGCCGCCCTTTGCATGGCTGATCCTTCGAAGTCGAAACCCGTCCAGATTGACTTTCGCTGTTTCCACCTGCGGCAGCACCCTCAGTTTTCCCCCTTCGTCTGCCTTCACCAACTGATTACGAAACTGAACGTCAGCCACAAACGTAATGTCTGCCTCAGCCACGGCCGAGACGCTGTACAGCTTGAGGCCACGGTTCCACTGCTGTTGCTGACCGTGGACGTTCAGCCGAGCTGATGCGCGAATTCGATAGCGCGGCATGCCTTCTTGTTTTCGAGGCAGCAGCGAAATATCAAGCTGAAAGTATTCTTCCGGATTTACGAGCACCGCTGTGACTCGACGCCACGTTCCGTGTCTGGTGTCCTTCCAGCGTCGAGACGTGTGGACTTTCAGTCCCCTCACCTTCACATTCAGCCCCGACTGCACCCGTTTCGTCCTGCCCCAGTCGTCATCGTCCTCGAAGGATTTGGGCAGTAGCAGGATGGCCATGCCCTTCACGAACTGAATCGCGTGCGGTGGCAACAACGTTTCGATCGCGGGTCCGACAGGGACATCCTGAGCGCTGCCGACCTCACGACTCGACGATGTGATGACTACGGCCGCGATCAAAAGCAGTCTGTAGATCACGGTTGTTCCTTCAACCAGACGGTCAGTAAGCGTGAATGTCGTTTGCGTCAGCGATTGGCCAGGAACGCACAGTCAGTATTACTTCGAATACGGACCTGTACCGACGAGTTTCCGGTCGACAAATCCCTGTTCCACACAGGCACGAACGGCATCTGCCGTTGCGAGCACATCCTGTTCCGAAACACCAAGGTGTGTCGCCGCCCGCATTCGTTGACCTCCCATCGGTCCGATGCGAACGCCGCGGTCCTTTAACGCTGCAGCCAATTGCACTGCCGTACCCAGCGCGGAACCAACCTCAAAAAACACAAGATTTGACTCGGTCACATCCGGACTGGCGTCGATTCCTTCAATCTCAGCCAGCTTCGCTGCCAGCAGTTGAGCATTATCGTGATCCTGCTGCAGGCAGTCTACATTGTTTTCCAGAGCGTAAATTGCTGCTGCTGCGACAATCCCGGATTGTCGCAGTGCACCGCCAAGCATTTTTCTGACACGGCGAGCCAGCCGCATGTCCTCGTCCGTCCCTACCAGAACGGACCCCATCGGACAGCCCAGCCCCTTGCTGAAGCAGATGGAAATGGTATCGAAGCAGGCCGCCATTTCCGACGCCGAGTAGCCTCCTGCGACAACGGCATTGAAGAACCGAGCTCCGTCAAGGTGCATTCTCAAGTCGTTGTCGCGAGCCCAGATGGAAACCTGCTGCAGTTGTTCCAGCGGATAGACGAATCCGCCCGCAATATTCGTCGTGTTCTCCAGACACACCAATCGCGTGCGACAGTAGTGCTGGTCTGCGACTCGAGGCTGTCCAGCCAGATCGTCGATACTCAGCATGCCCTTCGGTGCGCGAAGTTGGCGAACGGTGACGCCGCTGATCACAGCCGGGCCGCCGGCTTCGAAGATGCCGATGTGGCCAGTGTCATTAATCAGCAACTCGTCGCCGGGCACGCAGTTAACTCGGACTCCCATCTGGTTCGACTGCGTTCCTGAGCAGGCGAAGACGGCCGCCTCCTTGCCCAGCATTTCCGCGATCATCGACTCCAGGCGATTGATGGTCGGATCTTCGCCCATCATGTCGTCACCGACTTCGGCATCGAACATCGCCTGCTTCATGGCCGGCGTTGGTTTCGTGACGGTATCGCTGCGCAGGTCAATCATGTTTTCAGTACGTCCTGCCACGAGTAAACGGTGTCGGATAGATCAACAAACCGAGAAAGAC
This sequence comes from Fuerstiella sp., assembly GCA_029247265.1. Lineage (GTDB taxonomy): Bacteria > Planctomycetota > Planctomycetia > Planctomycetales > Planctomycetaceae > Fuerstiella. The sequence continues at coordinate 21,668 of JAQWLN010000015.1, read as the reverse complement.
GTTGATCTCGCTGAGAAATTCCAGCCAGGGACTGTACTTTGAGAATTCACACGGTTCAATCATCTGCAGATCGGCTTGCACCAAAAACCGGCAGTGTCCACTAGGATTCCGCAGCACAATACCCCGATTGATGAACTCTACACCTCTCAATATTACCTGCATCGACTGCCGACAGGGCGGGGCCGAAGACCTGTTCCGCGAACTTCGAGACAAGCTGAGTCCGCGCGGCGATGTTGTTTCCGAGGCGGGACGGCAGCGCACCATCGAACTTTTCGGCGAGCCACTCAGCCCCCGTGATGTGGTACAGCGAATCTGCGAGGACGTGCGAACGGCAGGCATTGACGCTGTACTTGACTACACCGCTCGGCTGGACGGAAAGCAACTGACACCGGATACGATTCGTGTGCGCCCGGAAGAATTCGAAGCTGCCGCGGATTCCGTTTCACCAAAGTTCCTGCAGACCGTGCGACAGATTCGAGACAACGTCTCTGCGTTTCAGTCGGCTGTGTTGCCAGCGGATGCCGTTGTCAAACGTACCCTGAATGGTGGTACCGTCGAACTGAGACAGCGACATCTGCCCATGAAACGAGTTGGCATTTGTGTGCCGGGCGGAGCGGCGGCATATCCGTCGACAGTTCTGATGACGGCCGTGCCCGCGAAAACGGCTGGCGTGCCGGAGATTGCCATCGTCGTGCCGCCCACCGAATTCGGTGGGTACAACAACGACATGCTGGCCACGTGTCACGAAATCGGAATCACTGAAATCTATCGTGTCGGCGGTGCTCAGGCCGTGGCCGCGCTGGCTTACGGAGTGGACGGAATCAATCGAGTCGACAAGATCGTCGGTCCCGGTAACCTGTTCGTGGCACTGGCCAAGCAGCACGTCTTTGGTGACGTTGATATCGACAGCATCGCCGGACCGAGCGAAGTGATCGTTCTGGCCGACGCTTCTGCAAAGGCCGAATTTATTGCGGCAGACCTTATATCACAGGCCGAACACAGTCCCGGTTCTGGTGTGCTGATTACCTGGCACGAGCCCCTGATCGCCGAAGTGCAGGCAGCACTGGAACGACAACTGGCTCAACTGCAGCGTGGTGATCTGGCGCGACAGAGTCTGGCCGACTACGGAGCATTGATTCTGGCGGGTGACGAAACAGAAGCCGCTGAGTTGACGGACATGCTGGCTCCCGAGCATCTGCATATTTCTATGGACGATCCTGAATCAATGCTGTCACGGATTCAGAATGCCGGAGCCATCTTTATGGGACACTTCACTCCCGTGGCCATCGGCGATTATGTCGCCGGTCCGTCCCACGTTCTGCCCACTGGCGGCACGGCGCGATTTGCCAACGGGCTGGCATCGACGGATTTTATGAAACGCAGTTCAGTTATTTGTTATGACAGGCAGTCGCTGGCAGGGGACGCCGATGCGGTGCGGCTGATGGCGGAAAAAGAAGGGCTCACGGCACACAGTGCCAGCGTGGATGTACGCCTGCGCGACGCGTGATCGCCCTCGGGCAGACTTCGTCAAATTTCAGAAATAATTCGCCCACCACGAAACGCAGGGAACCTTTCAGATGATCACAGCAACGGAACAATCCTGCGATGGACAGCGATCCGAAGATGGTTCTGTTTTTCCGCTGATGATCGTGTGTGATTCCGCTAAGGCGACTCTGGCAGAAACGGAAGCATGGATCGCCGAACGTCGTGATGAACTGGATGCCAAAGCTGCGTCACACGGTGCCGTATTGTTTCGCGGTTTTCCACTGGTTACTGACCGGGATTTCGACACCTTCATCGCGGCATTTGGTTTTCCAGATTTTACGTACGAAGATTCGCTGTCCAATGCTGTTCGTACCAACCGCACAGAACGAGTCTTCACGGCCAACGAAGCGCCGCCGGATGTGAATATCTGTCTGCACCATGAAATGGCACAGACGCCGATTTACCCGTCGAAGCTGTTCTTCTTCTGTGAGAAGGCGGCAGAGCAGGGCGGTGCGACTCCACTTTGTCGCAGCGATGTTCTGTTTGACCGGATGACGAAAGAGATGCCGCAGTTTGCATCGGATTGTGCAGAAAAAAGTTTGCTGTATTCGCACGTCATGCCGGCCGTCGATGATGCCGCCTCCGGCATGGGCCGCAGTTGGCAAAGCACCTGGAAAGCGACGACGTCGCAGGAAGCGGAAGCTCGCATGACAGAACTTGGATATTCGTGGGAATGGCAGGACGATGGCTGTCTGAAAGTGACCACTCCGCAACTGCAGGCGGTGAAGCAGCTCGACAACGGCCGGACGGCCTTCTTCAATCAGTTGATTGCATCCTTCCACGGCTGGAAGGATGCACGCAATGACCCGGGCAAGGCGATTACGTTTGGTGACGGTTCACCGCTGGATCCCGCGACGATGGATCGAGTCATAGAAATGGCCGAGGAAATTACGTTCAACGTACCGTGGCAGGCCGGCGACGTGGCACTGGTTGACAACTACGTCACTATGCACGGGCGACGAACGTTTCAGGGGACTCGCAAGGTACTGGCGTCGCTTGTGGCGTCGTAACCGATATCTCGACTTGTGCCACACGTTCAAGCAGGCCCAGTGCGCATGAGTTTGGTGCAGTGATCGAAGTTCCCAGCCGTCAACCGGGTGATCGATCATCCATCCGGTGCGGAACAGATGTGAGTACACCCATACCCGTTCCACTCCTGGATCCACCGATTCAAGCCGCAGGCCGTCGTGGTGCAATTGGCGTCGGACGGTGGGTGGTCCGGACACAATGCGATGCGCCGGACTCACGTACCGGCGAAACCAGAGTTGGTCGAAGTGATTCGGACCGGACCAGAAGTCCATGGACTGAGCCAGAAACGCATCCGACTGCTGCCAGTGATGGCTGATGTGATCTGACACGCGGGCATATCCAGTCCCGGGAATCTGCGGCGATGTCAGCAGGCCTCCGGCTGCACAGCAGGCCGCCGCCGCGCTGAAGGCCAGCGACAATCGCCGGCCGAGAGAACGGTGCAGCAGAAACGCAATCAAAGGCAGATGAATCCACGCACCGGTCAGCATATAGCGAGGCCACATCGCGCTTTCAGAAGCGACGGAGAATATCTGAGTGGCTGCGAATCCTGACAGCATGACACCCACGGCAACAATTCCGGCAGTTGTGTCTGCCTGTTTCTCATCGGCCGGGCGCAGGTTGCGACAAAGAAAAAATACGCAACCCATATAAAGAGGAATGTACAGCGGCAGAGTCGTCATGAAGGTTGAAAAAGTAAGGTGAGAAAAAATTAATGAAGAAGTCTGATGGAAGTACACGGGGAAGTTGTTGATCTCAACCAGTGGATAAGGGGCTTCGACCTGCATGTAAAAAAAGAGCGATCGGCACGACGGCCAGTGTGCAGCCGCAAATGGCCAGGTTTATTCTGATCGCATATCGCAGTGTCGTATGTCGACTGATCAGCATGGCAGTCCAGATCAATACGTCGGCCAGCAGCATGTTCACGCCCAGGAAATGCGTCCATGTCAGAGCGATTCCGGTCAGCACAAAGGTGACTGTCGCTGTCCCCGTTCGGGCAGAACAAATCTGCAGCCAGGCAAGGCAGTGCAGGCTGGCGAAAAATGTCAGCGCCGCGTATGGCAGGCACTGGAAGGCCAGCCCGATCCAGATCGGGTTCAGAGCCATTGCAACCAACAGCAGCGACTGCGCCGTTTTGTCCCGGATCAGTTGCTGCAGCACTCGACTCCAGACGAACACTGTGGCGATCGAAAAAATCACGCTGGGCAGTCGCAGCAGCCAGTCCGGTGACGAACTGTCGGCGATGCAACCGACGATCAGCCGCATTAGAGGCGGGTGTGAAGAACCGGGTTCGCAAAGTGAAGCCACGAGTCCCAGATCAATGGCGTGTAAAAACAGAAGTTCGTCGCCCAGCAACCCGATGGTGAAGGCTCGCAACAACAGCAGCGCAGCGACGGCGGTCATGGTGGCGACCGTGACAACGTCGCTGACACCCATCAGGCGATGGCCGGACGTCGGAACGGGGGCGATTTCTGAGTGCGTTATCGGCGACGCTTCAGCCATTGAGGCGTGTTTTGCCTGGGGAAAGACGAGCAGTGAACCTGTCGAATGAACCGTAGCACGCACGGTTTTGCGGGACCGGACCGATTGCAGGAGCGACCAATGCGCTGCGGATATGAAAATCTCCAACGTCGGAACGTGACGGTGGTGTCAGTTATGCAGACACCGCAGCAGGTCATTGACAGAACTGTGGATCGATCGCCGGGCGGATTCAGGTCAGGGCGATGTCGCTTCTGTCGGCAGTGAACGTAACAGTGCCATCGTGGCCCAACTGCTGGCGGCCACCGAAATGAACTGGTCCTCACCATGTGGGAAACCAGTTTCGTAGTATGGCTGAAATCCGTCGGCTCGGGTCACGACATGCCACGTGCCATCGTCGATCTGGTTGTCGAGCAGGAACTGGATGCCTGATTTTACTGCTTGATGATCACGGCATATTTCACCTGTTTTCAGCAGCGCAGCCATGACAGTCCCTGTGGCGTAGACATCGCTTTCCATGTCGGCTTTCTGGGCCCAGCCACCATCCGATCTTTGCTGCTTCAGTAATTCTTCAACGGCGGAATTCGCTGCAGCATCTTCGGCCTGCACAATTCTGAGTGACTTCAAACGAAAAACCGAATCTTCCGTGTCAGCAGGTTGTGTGGCCGACAGCCACTTTCCCACGGCACTGAATCGAGTCTCCTTCACTGCGTTTTTGTATTCCGGTGTGAATTCCTGCAATCCCCGCAACGCGACGTAAGTTGTCGTGAACTCGTTGCCGTCGGATGGCGGGCGAGTTCCTTTCTTTGTCCAGTGGTCTTTGTCACTCTGATCATTCAGAAGGTATTCGGTGACAGCAGTCGTTGTCGCATCGCCTGCCAGCCCACCGACATGAAGTGCCCACAATGCGTACCCAGCGGTCAGCACCTGTCCGCCCTGGCCCTTGCCCTCAAGATAACGTTGTTCGCCACGTTTCAGATGAGCGTGAATGTGCTGCAACTGTGTAGAGAGATTGTCTTCATCGACGGAAAAATCATGCTGCTTTGCTTCGGACAATGCCAACACTGGTAGCGCATGGTTGTGGCATGTGAAGCACTTGTTTTCCCTGCTGGACCCGGCTGACGATTTTTCCAGCCAGGGAATAGCCTGTTCGATGGCCGCGCGAATCTTTCCTTCCGGTATATCGGCAGCTGGCGAAGAGGTAGACAGACAGAGGGTGCCACACAACAGGATTACGTATCGCATCGAAAACCGTTCCTTTATCGTGCTGGTCAGCGGGCCGGATGACATAAAAGTCTAACCTGATACGATGACATATTCACTGCTCAAAACTGATTTTGGATTTCCATGACGATCAATATCGGATTACTCGGTGCCGGCTGGTTTGGTCGCGAAGCGCATTTGAAGAACCTGCTCCGCCTGCCGGATGTGCAGGTTATTTCCGTCAGCAGCCGCAGTGCCGAAAGCCGCGCGGCTGCCACAGAACTCGTCGGCGATCAGTTGCAGACGCTTGAGGATTGGCGTGATGTGCTGAAGGTCGATGCGCTGGATGCGGTAATCGTGGCCCTCACCAACGACCAGCATCATGAAGCGGCGATGGCGGCCTTTGCCGCCGGCAAGCACGTGCTGTGTGAGAAGCCCCTGGGGCTGACGATCGCCGAATGCGACGAAGTGATTGGGGCATCGAAGTCGGCCGGCAAAGTACTGCAGATCGGCCACGAAATGCGGCACCAGGGACTTTATCAGCGTATGAAGTCAATGGTGGAAGGTGGCAACGTTGGTGATCCTCGCATCATGTGGTGTCGAGAATATCGTGGTCCGATGCGTCCGGGCTGGCGGTCGAGTGAAAAGATTACCGGCGGCATGCTGTTGGAGAAGAACTGCCATCACTTCGATCTGTTCAACTGGATCCTGGACAAACCTCCTGTTCGAGTCTCAGCCTTTGGCGGCACAGACGTGCTGACAGATCGCGAGTTGCTGGACAACGCACAAGTACTTGTGGAGTACGAAGGCGGACGTCGCGGAGTTCTGGAGATTTGCCTGTTTGCACCAACCGGTGGCGATTGCGAAATCGGAATCGTCGGCAGCGGTGGCCGCATCGATACAAAGAATCAGGCGATTCACCTGGAATACCACCGTTTCGATCCGGCCGAACACACCTCAGAACAAGTCCCGGATCCGGACGACGAAGCGGGCTTTAAAGACGCGGCCGGGCGAGTCGACCGTGGGATAAAAGCCGAGCTGGCTCACTTTCTGAATTGCTGTCAGACGGGAGCCAATCCGCTTAACGATGGCGAATCAGCACGAATGAACGTCGCGATTTGTCTGGCGGCTCAGGAATCCATTCGTCGGGGCGAAGTGGTCACAATCGCAGAGGTGATGGGCCGGAAGGGATAACGCAACCTGTTCCGGACGCCATCAAATCCTGCTGCACGCTCCAAATCCGCAACCCCCCAGCCTAGACTGTCTGCCGATCCGAAATATTGTCCGCCTCTAATACGCTGAGATTCTTATTCATGAGCAGCGATTCTGCAAATAACGACCCGCATGTCAGCCCGGCAGCTGAGGGCCAGGAACTCAAATGGAATCAGGGCATCAGCAGCTATCAGTGGCTGGTCCTGCTGATTGCTTCTCTCGGCTGGGTCTTCGACATTTTTGAAGGCCAGATATTCGTTGCGTCCATGAATGATGCGATGCCCGACCTGCTTGGGACTCTCCGCAACGATCCGTCAGTCAGGGCATGGAACGATGTAGCGTTCGGTTCCTTCTTACTGGGCGGAGCTTTGGGAGGTGTCGTCTTTGGAGTCGTGAGTGATCGCATCGGCCGTTCCAAAACGATGATCATCACCATTCTTTTCTATTCCATGTTTACCTGTTTCAGTGCGTTTGCGCAGGCACCATGGCAAATGGTAGCACTTAGATTCCTTGTGGCGATGGGGGTCGGCGGCGAATGGGCCGTGGCCAGTGCGATGGTCGCGGAGGTCATGCCCAGGCGGTCGCGGCCGGTTATGAGTTCCATATTTCATGCCTCCAGCGTGTTTGGAAGTCTACTGGCAGCCGCCACGATTGCACTGTTGATTGGAAACGAACAGCTTAACGCAAGTCTGGCAGCGAGAGGAATCGATGGCTGGCGAGTCGGCTTCGCCATTGGAGCGTTGCCCGCACTTCTGACCGTTTGGATTCGTTGGAAACTTCACGAACCAGAAAGTTGGACGGCGGCACAGGAACGAGCGAAAACTGATGCGTCTCAGGCACCGGGCCGACTAAGCGAGTTGTTTGAGGGACCAAATCTTCGCAACACGATTGTGGGAGTAACGCTGGCTACCGTTGGCCTGGTAACATTCTGGGGAGGCCATATCTACGGAAAGAACGCTCTCCTGCGAAAAGCTCAGACGAATGTGCTGCAAACGGAAGGCATTGATGCGGGTGCTGAAAATGAGGTTAAGCAGGCTGCCTTCGAAAAGCATCGCTCCCTCATCAAGCGGGCCGAAATGTCAAGCATGGCGCTGAACACCATCGGGGGTGGCCTCGGGCTCGTTCTGTTTGGTTGGATCTCGAACAGACTTGGACGGAAAGGGGCGTTTATTCTCTACCACCTGTTGGGTTTCATCATGATGGTCGTGCTGTTTCAGGTACTGATCCCGAATGGCGCATCCGAAAGTGTATTGATGGCCTTCCTGCCGGTGTTTGGTTTCTTTACGTTGGGCATGCATGCCGGATACGCAGTCTACTTCCCTGAGCTGTATCCGACTCGACTGCGTGGCACGGGCGCAGGGTTTTGTTTCAACATGGGGCGACTTGGCACGGCGGCGGCGTTTTTCGGGTTTGCCGTTCTTGCCAACCCACCGACACCGGAGGAGAAAGCGATGTGGTTGTCACCACTCTTCCTTCTTGGCATTGTCGTCGTTCTGTTTGCCAAAGAGACGCGTGGTGAGGAACTGCCGGAATAGCTGTGTGGAGCCAGGTGACCAGGAATCGAACATTCCTGGTCCGGTCATAAGACCGGGACGTCAGGACGAATTCTCGGGAAGCCGTTTCAGGTCCGTTGAAAGCAGGCAACGAAATGTCGGCTGATGACGAATTCAACCCCTACAGCAGCCCGTTAAATTCGGACGGTGCTGAGTTCGTTGCCGACATGCGTTCGCCCGGGCCATTTGCCATTCTGTTTGTCGTGATTGCGTCAATCGTGGCTGCGGGGGCAGCTTTTTTCTGCACCTGCCTGGGCTTCGTCGCGTCTGACCTGGACCGTCCTGGTGCGGCAGGAACAATGATTTTCGTTTGTTGCCTGTTTACGCTGCTGGCCTACATGATTACGGCAAAATTTGGATTGGTCGTTATCGGAAGGATGTTTTCGTCAGCGCCCTCCAGAAGCGCTTCGTGGCTTGTTGTTTTTCTTTCTGCCGTCGTCGTAACTGTTGTGTTTGTCTGTTGTACCCAGGTTGTGGGGATTCTTCTGGCGGCATGTGCAGCAGTGGCCGTAGCCACTCTCTTGATCTGGAAACAGCTGCACGGCAGTCGGGACGTGGATAAGAATTCTGAGGAGGCCGCCGGGGCGTCACCGGAAATTCCGTCGTCTTTAGAGAGACCGTAGGATGGAGACTGAAGAGCCGGAGAATCCATATGCGACGCCTGACGGTGATGTCGCATCTTCTTCCAATGCTCGCAAGCCAGGTCCGCTGGCAACACTTATGGTTGCGATCGCTTCGGTCTTTGCCGGGTGTTGTGCCTGGTACGGCACGTGTGCCGGATTGGTTTCAGTCGGCTACCTCGGTCCCGGCATCGTCAGTTCAGTGGCCATGTTGATGGGGACCGTTCTGTGTATTCCGGCGGGCGTTGTCGTGTCCCGTTGGACTCAACGAATGCTGCTTGCCAGACTGGAGCAGCAACAGGAAGGCACAGATAAACATGACATCTGAGCAGAATAACCCGTACGAAAGTCCGAAGAACCATGAGTTGTCCGGGCAGGATTCGTATCGGACGCCCGGGCCGCTGGCGATGTTTGGAATTGTCGTGGTGTCGCTCATTGCTGCCGGCTGCACCTTTTTTGGTACGTGTGTTGGAATCGGTCTGGGCCTCTACAGTGCCGGAGCAAACGAAGGATTGTTTCTGGTGTGCGCCTATGGCGGTGGTACCGTCGTGGGGGTTCTTATTGGACTGGCGGTTTACCGTTTGATGACACGCCGGAGCGTGTACCGTCGACATTCTTCAGCAGAGGAAGCTCCACAGCCATGACCACTTATCGTGACTACACGTTTCTCGGGACAACTCAGAGCCTGTGTCCCGACTGCCTGTCGCTTGTGCCGGCCAAGATTATCTCACGCGATAATCGCGTTTATTTTCGCAAGACGTGTGCAACTCACGGACTGCGGGAAGACTTTGTTTGCAGCGACGTATCGTGGTTTGACAGAAACGGCTACAGCCTGCCCGGCAAAGTTCCGGTGAGTTTCGGGACAGAACCACAACACGGCTGTCCCTACGATTGCGGTCTGTGTTCGGAACACGAACAACATACCTGCATCGGTCTGCTGGAGATCACGTCAAACTGCAACCTCGAGTGTCCGATGTGTTTTGCCGTCAGCGGACCGGGCGGAAAACATCTGACGTTTGATGAGTGCAGGAACGCCATCGACAGGCTTGTGGAAGTCGAAGGTCAGCCGGAGATTCTGCAGTTGTCCGGTGGCGAACCGACCGTGCATCCGGAATTCCACGAAATTCATCAGTACGCCTGCGCCCAGCCGATCGATATCGTGATGATTAACACCAACGGTGTGAGGCTGGCCAAAGATGCTGCGTTTCTGGAACGGGCGGCATCGCTGAAGCATCGGACCGAAATTTATCTGCAGTTCGATGGCTTCAGTGAAGACGGCTACAAGGTTTTGCGCGGTGAGTCGTTGCTGGAAACCAAGCTGCAGGCTGTGGAACGACTGGGCCAGGCGGGGTTAAATACAATTCTGGTGTGCACAGTCCAGCCCGGCGTCAACGACCATGAACTGGGCCGCATCGTTGAATTCGGTATGCAGAGACCATGGGTCACTGGTGTCAGTTTTCAGCCAGCGACGTATTCCGGGCGCTTTGTTCTTCCGGAACAGCTGGAGCAGCGAATTACCTTTCCGGATGTGATACACGCTGTTGCCGAGCAGACCGAGGGTGTCTGGCGGGAAACAGATTTTTCTCCGCTGCCGTGTGCTCACCCGAATGGCCACACGCTGGCGTATGGCGTTCGCGGCAAAGATCGGGTTCTGCCTCTGGCACGGTTTGTTAATCTGGTGGATCACCTTGACCTGTTGTCCGGCAGAATCACGTTTAATCGACAGCGGGCTCAGGAGCTGATTTCTGAGTATCTCTCGCGACAACCCTGTGGTGCTGGCGGATACCCTTCCGACGAAAGTGTGCCTCCTGACGGGCAGGGAGTCTCGGGTGACGATCTTACTGCGGGTGAAATCGAACTTGCTCAGCAGTTTTTTGTGAAGGCGATGACGCAGCAACTGAATGCCAGTGATATGTTTCGCATCACCACGACATCCTTCATGGACGCATGGAATTTTGACGTTCGTCAGCTGATGAAGTCGTGCGTGCATTTTCTGCTGCCGTCCGGGCATGTGATTCCGTTTTCCGCATACAACGTGTTGTATCGCGATGGACACGTGCCGCTGCCGCCCCTGAATACGCCACGTCTGGTGACTTGCTGATGGGCGGAACGCTGCCTGAGATTTACCCGTTGATCATGATGCTGGCGGTCGGGACCGGCGCGGTATTGAGTCATCGTTACAAGACAGCTCTGCCAATTGGCACATTCAACAAAGTCTGGATTGGTTTGTCGGCGTTCAGCGGGGCCATTCTAACGGCGAAGCTGCCGTTTCTGATTCCCGGACTGCCGGGTTTCACGGATGCTGAGGGGCTGCTGATCAGTGGCAAGACAATTTTGTTCGGCATGGTGGGTGGCTACTTCGGAGTCGAACTGGCCAAACGCAGCATCGGGCTGAAGATGAAGACAGGAGACACCTTTGTCGTTCCTGTGGCCGTATCCATCGCGATCGGTCGGCTGGCGTGCTTCTGTGGTGGCTGCTGCTATGGCACTCCGACAGATCTGCCCTGGGCAGTCACCTTCCCATCGATTGATCATCTGGCCCGCCACCCGACTCAACTGTATGAGAGTCTTTTTCATCTGGTCGCAGCAGGCGCGGCAGCGTGGATGATTAAACGCCGAATGTTTCCGGGTCAGCTCATCAAGTTGTATTTCATCGGCTATTTCTGCTATCGATTTCTGACGGAGTTCATTCGTCCCGAAACGCAGATCGTCGGTGGCCTGACCGCGTATCAGTGGTCAACGATTGTGTTCATCCCTCTGTTCGCATGGCTCTGGCGACGCGATGCGGTCGCACTTCGCAGATTGACTGTGGACAGTCTCGCACAGAGTTCGGAGTTCTCTGGAACACGAGGACGATAAGTGGCGGGACGTTCAGGACGTATTCTCGTGTTCCGTTGCAAAATCGCGGTTCGCACGATTGGAATTCGAGTAATCGCGAGCCAGGATGTCGGTTCCTCGCAAACTTGGCGACAAGCCGGCGAGTCTGCATTCCCTCCCTCCACTAATCGAGGCCAGAAATGAAACGTCTCTCCCTACTTGTTCTGCTCTTTCTGTTCACCACTGTTCAGGCCCAGGATTCTCCGGCGCCGCTGCGTGTGGGCATGATCGGTCTCGACACGTCTCACTGCATCCATTTTTCGAGGTTGCTGAACGACAGGGACGATCCGAAACATGTTTCTGGCGCAAGGGTCGTGATGGTCTATCCGAAAGGGTCGCCGGATATCGAAGGCAGTGTGTCTCGCGTGCCACAGTACACCGAAGATATTCAGAAACTGGGTGTCAAGGTTGTTCACGATCTGGAAGCGATGATCGAACAGGTTGATGCCGTGTTACTGGAAACAAACGACGGACGGCCTCACCTGGAGCAGGTGATTCCTGTGCTGAAGGCAGGAAAGCCCTGTTTTGTCGATAAACCGATCGCCGGATCACTGGCGGACTGCATCGCGATATTTGAATTGGCGAAGCACTATAAAACACCGCTGTTTTCGTCATCTTCGCTGAGGTTTTCGAAGGGAGTCCAGGCGATCCGCAATGGTTCGCTAGGCGATGTCACCGGCTGTGATGCCCACTCGCCGTGTTCGCTTGAGAAAACTCACCCGGACCTTTTTTGGTACGGTATCCACGGTTGCGAAACGCTGTTTACCGCGATGGGGCCTGGCGTTGCAACGGTTGTGAGAACTCAGACGACCAGCTTTGACCAGGTTACAGGGACTTGGAATGACGGCCGCATCGGCACCTTTCGAGGCATCCGCTCGGGGAAAGGCGGGTATGGAGGCACTGCCTTTGGAACGAAGAGTTCCGGCCCGATCGGCGGTTACGATGGCTACGCACCGCTGCTGGTTGAAATCGTGAAATTCTTCAAATCGGGTGAGGCCCCAGTGTCCGCTGAGGAAACGACTGACATTTATGCATTCATGGAAGCCGCTGACGAAAGCAAACGACAGGGATTCGTGACGGTCAAAGTGGCCGACGTAATCGCCAAGGCTCGGGCAGAAGCTCAGAAAAAAGTTGCTGCAGCAATCGGCCGATAGGAATAGTTCCATTGTTCTTGTGAAAGCTGGGTATGCGCCACGTCATTCTTGTTTCCGTCGCGGGGTTATTCATGACAATCACGTCTGATGGAGGCGATCGCCCTCGCGGTCGCGACTTTGCGACTCGTTCCGAAGTTGTGGCCCGACACGGCGTCGCAGCCACCAGTCAGCCACTGGCGACTCAGGTGGCCATAGACATTCTGAAGCAGGGTGGTTCAGCTGTCGACGCAGCCATCGCGGCCAATGCGGCGATTGGTCTGATGGAACCGATCAGCAACGGCATCGGTGGAGATCTGTTTGCCATTGTCTGGGACGCGAAGACTCAGAAGTTGCACGGATTGAATGCCAGCGGTCGGTCTCCGGCAAGTTTGACTCTGGAAGAATTTCGCAAACGTAAATTGGAATATATTCCGCCATTCGGTCCGTTGCCGGTCACCGTTCCCGGATGTGTGGACGGCTGGTTCGAACTGCACGCGAAGTTTGGCCGCCTGCCGATGAAGGACGTCCTGGCCCCCGCTATTGAGTATGCAAACGAGGGATTCCCGGTCTCTGAAATTATTGGGGCGGGCTGGAGGAGCGGGAAGACAACCTTCGGCAAGTATCCCGGTTTTCTGGATACGTATTTTCCCGATGGCAAGGGGCCGGAGACCGGTGACATCTTCCGCAATCCAATGCTGGCGAAGACTCTGCAGACGATTGCCGATGGCGGGCGCGATGAATTCTACAAAGGCGACATTGCTCGCAAAATCGGCGACTTCATGCAGCGACACGGTGGCTTTCTGAGCTACGACGACATGGCCGCTCACACATCGGAATGGGTCGACCCTGTGTCGACGAATTATCGAGGATACGATGTCTGGGAACTGCCTCCCAACGGGCAGGGGATTGCTGCGCTGCAGATGTTGAACGTGCTGGAAGGCTTTGACCTGAAATCCGCGGGATTTGGTAGTGTCGACTATCTGCACTGGTTCACCGAAGCCAAGAAGCTGGCGTTCGAGGACCGAGCTCGACTTTACGCCGACATGGATTTTGCTGATGTTCCCGTCAGCAAACTGATTTCAAAGGAATACGCGACCGAGCGGCGAAAACTCATTGACCCCAACAAATCCGCCGACGAATATCCGATCAGCCTGCCATACACGCTGGAAGAAGGTGACACAATTTATCTGACGGTCGCTGATAAAGACCGTAACATGGTGTCGCTGATTCAAAGCAACTATCGAGGCTTTGGCAGCGGTATGTGTCCGGACGGTCTCGGGTTCTGCCTGCAGGATCGGGGTCAGTTGTTCGATCTGACGGAAGGTCGTTTCAACACGTATGCCCCGAAGAAGCGACCGTTTCATACCATTATTCCGGCCTTCGTCACAAAGGACGGCAAGCCGTGGTTGTGTTTCGGCGTGATGGGCGGAGCCACTCAACCACAGGGGCACGTGCAGATTATCGTCAACATGATCGATTTCGGCATGAACACTCAGGAAGCCGGCGACGCTCCCCGCATTGTTCACCAGGGTTCATCACAGCCCACTGGAGAACACATGACCGACGGCGGCGCAGTGGCGCTGGAAAGCGGCATCGGCAAACGGGTGCGTGACGGTATGAAGAATCGAGGGCACAAACTGAAGTCAGCGCGAGGAAGCTTCGGAGGCTATCAGGGCATTCGCTACGACGCTGAACGCGATGTTTACTTCGGGGCGTCGGAATCACGCAAAGACGGGATGGCGGCAGGGTACTGAAATCCTCTGCGAACGTTGAAATACGCTGTTCATTTTGGATGACACGCATACACTTCCTGCCAGATGGGATTGTCAGTCGACGTCATGGAGCCTTCGAAATGTCTGGAAAACCAGTTTGCGCCTTGTTGTGCGTTGTTGTCGTTCAGGTGATCGTGGCGTCTCCGGTTCTTAACGCTCAGGGTGGAGAGGACATCGCAAAAGGATTGCTGCGAGCTTTAATTGAGTCACAGCTGGAAAAGTCGCAGCGAAGAAACAGTGGTCCGGAGAATCTTCGCCCCGTCCGGTTAACCCCTGAGATGCAGCGGCTGCGCCCACTTACCGCCAGCTACGCTCAGGAAAGTGCGACTCTTTCAGCGCTGTTAAATACTGACGCCAGCAGGAGCTTGGAAATTCGTCAACAGCTTCAGGCAGCTATCCGGTTGCACGCGAATGCCACGGCGTTGAGTCAGAGCAGTGCACGTCAGGCGAATCACCTGGCGATGCTGGATGACTACCGCCGTCTTAACAGTGAATGGACGGCATTGTCACACCAGTTGGGGCAGTGTCGATCGCTGAGTGCTCAGCCCCGTGCCTGCATCAAGAGAGTAGCGCGGCTCGACGCACAATACTGTTCGCTGCTTGGGATTCAGGAGCAGTTCAACAACGGCGACCTGACGCGAGAAGCATATGTTTTAACAGCTTATCTTCGCGATCTTGTAGACGACGTCCGTGATACCGCGCCTCGCCCTGGTGCCAGCCACAACAGGCTGTTGCGCAGTCTGGGGCGATTGAATCAGGAGGCCAACTACTTCGCTCAACTCGTTTCTCGAGGCGTAGCGTTTCAGAAAGCGGTCACAGAATACCAGCAGTTGTTTCGGTCCTGGCAGTCCGTTGAGAAGGACCTTGAAGGCTATTCCGGTAATTCGATGGCTCGCACGATACGACGAATTCGTGATTCAAATCATACAATTCATGAACTACTGCGACTGGAGATCGGTATTGATCGTGACCTGGTGCTGCATCTGGTTCATGATGTCGACCATGACCTGACTCAGCTGTTGAAGTCAATCACGCTGGATGAGATGATGTCTCTGCCTGACGCCGATGCGGTGGCAGCCGCCGCAGACGCGGCCTATGGGAATGTACAGAACCTAGACGATCTTGTGCATCGTCAGGAAAGCCCGGAAGCGATCGCCGAGGCGTGGGTATACACCGACGAAGCGTGGGAAGTGTTCGCCTTTTATTTGGCGCCAAGTCCGAATATGCAGACGCAGACGTCATTGCGTTCGATTCGTCAGGCAATGGAATCACTGAAACGCACGATGGGCATCAACGTTGCGTTTGAAAGGAATGCTTTGGTGAAGTCTGCTTCGTCGCTGGAGAATATGGGTGAACACCTGGTAACAGCCATTCGTCGCTGGCAGACACATCTAGGCAACCACAACC
The DNA here is from genome assembly GCA_029247265.1 of Fuerstiella sp. Classification (GTDB taxonomy): domain Bacteria; phylum Planctomycetota; class Planctomycetia; order Planctomycetales; family Planctomycetaceae; genus Fuerstiella. The sequence continues at coordinate 5,841 of JAQWLN010000015.1, read as the reverse complement.
GAAACCTTGTGGATCACTGCCATCATCTGGAACAGTTACTGGCCGTCGGTCGCAACACTGCGAATTATCGTCATGAATGTGATGAAATCGTGGCCGTGTGGCAGCAGATTCGTCCGGAGCTCAGGAAATGCGACACCGATGAACGAGAGACGATCAACCACATCGTCGGCACCTTTACTCCGGAACTGATTCGGCTGAGGACGATGTTGGATGAGTAGTTACGACTTCCGGTTCAGGGCGCGCCGCTGATGTCCGGTCGAATTCAACTGCTTACATTCAGCCGCTGCCTGTCTTCCACATGTCAGGGGCTGGACGAGTTCTATGGTCGAATGGCTGCTCGGTCACTCGTCTTTGAAAATCATTACCTGCAACGACCTTTCGTGCAATGTCCGTTCGAGGCACTGGGGGGCGACCGTTCGTTTGCGCGGCTGCGTTCCATGGCATTGGCTGGTGAGCTGTCCGCCAGGATGGTTCTCATTGGCGATGTCAGTGAGGAACTGCCCCGGCAATTGCCAGACTGGCTCAACGTATCCACGGCTGCCAATGCTGATGCTGGTGGAACAATCGATCTGGTCCGCGAGCCATCGGCACAGGATTCCCCCTCGTTTTTTCTGTGGGTTCACGTGGTGCTGCCTCCGGAGGTCGATGCGGAACAATTCTCTGAACTGATCACGCAGGCAGAGGGGACTGACACTGACAGGAACGATGTGTTGATCGTTACATTTCTGGACGGTGGCGCTGTCTGCCAGCCTGACCGATTTCAGTCCCTGTTGTTTGAAGATTATGTTCGTGTTCCGCTCTGGATTCAGTCGTCGCACCCGTCCGTTCGAATTCAATCGCTGACCGGTAGCTGTGACATTGCGGCGACGCTTGCAGATGAGCTTGACGACGCAGATTGTCAGCTCTCGAGCCTGAAGACTGAGAAGGGTGCCGTAAATCTGTTACGAACAGCTGAAAATCCCGGCAGAAGGCAGGATCGTCGTTTGTTTGTCACTGCCGATGGCGTGGCGGCCGTGCGGACCTCTGACTTTTTCTTCGTACGGAAAGAAGGCGAGTTAAAAACGGCGTCAGCGTTGTATGTGAAACCGGAAGACGTGTGGAATCTGAACGATGTGTCTGCCGAGTACCACGAAGTTGTGGAAGAACTCAGGAATCTTTTGCTTCCTGACGGCTCTGGCGACGATGGCGTAACGCCGTCCGGCCCGATGTGATCGACAAATCTGAACGATTTCCGGAAAACCCTGTCGTGGCCACCGGGTTCATTCTCAAGGATTTGCAGTTTGATATGATTCACAACTTCCCCCGTCCTGAATTCGATGGTCCTTGATCCCGAATTGAGATGGAATTCTGTATTTATTAAGTCGAGAAAGCATTCGCTAACCCGTGGTCATCTGTAAGTCGTCACATAGCGACTCGCGAAATTGGTCATGTCTGGGGCCGTGGGTTAAGGGATGTCTGTGAAAGAATTGAATGTCGGACACGAATACTGAAGCTTCGGCCGAATCTATAGATCTGCTGCATAACGCTCATACACAGCTCAAAGTGCAGATGAGCAAGGTCATTGTCGGGCAGGACGAGGTTATCGATCAGTTGCTGATTGCTCTGTTCAGCCGAGGACACTGTCTTCTGGAAGGAGTTCCGGGGCTGGCAAAGACGCTGATGATCAGCACATTGTCCAAATGCCTGTCGATGGATTTCTCGCGAATTCAATTCACACCTGACCTGATGCCGGCCGACATTACGGGCACAGATGTGCTCCAGGAAAACCGTGATACCGGGCAACGTGAGTTTCGTTTTATTGAAGGCCCGCTATTTCATAACGTGGTCCTGGCAGACGAAATCAACCGCACACCGCCAAAGACACAGGCGGCGCTGCTGGAAGCCATGCAGGAACGACAGGTGACGGTCGGTCAGACGATTCATCAGCTCAGTGATCCGTTTTTCGTGCTGGCAACCCAGAATCCGATTGAACAGGAAGGCACGTATTCTCTGCCCGAAGCTCAACAGGATCGATTCATGTTCAAGGTGTATGTGAAATATCCGTCGTTCGAGGAAGAGCGTCAGATTGCACGCCAGACAACATCAAATACAAAGGCTGAACCAGAGTCGGTGCTGTCTGCCGAACAGGTGCTTGAGATTCAGGACGTTGTGCGACAGGTTCCGGTCACTGACCACGTAATCAACTATGCTCTGGCAATCGTGCGGCAAACCCGAGTCGGCGAACCCGGAGCCCCGGACTGGATCAACGAGTGGCTTGGCTGGGGCGCAGGTCCGCGAGCGATGCAGAACCTGTTGCTGGGAGGAAAAGCGCGAGCTCTGTTGAACGGGCGATCGCATGTGTCCACTCAAGATATTCAGGCTTTGGCACCTCCTGTACTACGACATCGAATCACGCCCAACTTCACTGCTGAAAGTGAGGGCATTACGTCTGATAAGGTCATCGAACGGCTGATTCAGGAAACTCCGGACAAGGAAAGCGAACTGACCAGTGACCCACGGCTTGGAAAGATTTTTGCAGCCTGACGAAATTGCGAAGATTTCTCGTCTGGAACTGCGAGCTCGAAAAGTCGTCGAAGGGTTCGTTTCCGGATTACACAGAAGTCCGTACTTTGGTCAGTCCACCGAATTCGTACAGCACCGGGAATACGTTCCCGGTGACGATACTCGACGTATTGATTGGAAAGTCTGGTCACGCACTGACCGGTATTTTCTGAAGCAGTTCGAAGAGGACACCAATGTGCGTGTTGTGCTGCTGGTGGATGGCAGTGAATCGATGCAGTTCGGTACGGGGGCCCTGACCAAGTTTGAATATGCGCAGACCGTTGCTGCCGCACTGGCCATGCTTGTGCTGAAGCAAAATGATTCTGTCGGCGTTGGCCTGTTCGATTCACAGATCCGCAGTCTGATTCCGTCCAGCAGTCGCCACAATCATCTGAGTACAATCCTGCAGGGGCTGTCCGCCGAAACCGCTGGCGGGAAAACGGATATGATCGGTGTGCTGCGCAGGGCCGCCGAAGCGATGTCTCATCGCAGCATCGTTATTCTGATATCAGACCTGTTGTGTGATCGGGACCAGTTGTTCAAAGGGCTGCAGTTGCTGCGGCAGCGCAAACATGAAGTGTTGATTGTACACACGATGGACGACCAAGAATTGGATTTCGATTACGCGGGCACGCTGCGTTTTGAAGGTCTGGAGGACGGCGGAAAGCTGACGTGTGATCCGGCTGCGTTGCGTGAAGGCTATCTGAACGCAGTCGAGAAATTTCAGGAAACTATTCGGCGTCGCTGCGCGGGCAGCGTTGTTGATTACAAGCTCGTACGGACCAGCGATCACCTGGACGCGGTGTTATCGCATTTGTTGAATTTCAGAATCGGAATGACGGGAAAGTAGGGGGCAGCTGAAGTGGGCAGTTTTCAGTTCATCAGAACCGAAAGCTGGCCTTTTGCAGCTGGCCACTAGTCGCTGATATGTCGTGGTTTTCGCAGTTTTTTCTGAACCCGAGCTTCGTGCTGCCGGGTGCTGCGCTGGTGTCTGTTCCGATTATTATCCACCTGCTCAGTCGGCTGCGGTATAAAAAAGTCCGATTTGCAGCGATGGAGTTTCTGCTGCAGAGCGATGAACTGAATCGTCGCCGACTGATTATCGAACAGTTGCTGCTGCTGTTTCTGAGGGCTCTGGCCATCATTCTGATCATGCTGCTGCTGGCCCGATTTGTCCTGGACCCTTCTCGAATGATGCTGCTGCGAGGTGCCACCACGCACCACGTGTTGATCGTGGACGATTCTCTGTCGATGCGCGAATCAGACAGTGACAGAATCGTATTTGATCGGGCCGTGGACACGCTGGAGAAAATGTTGTCACAGGGCGGCAGTCGCCCCGGATCCCTTCGGGTTACGGTGCTGACGATGTCCGAGCCGAATCGTCCACTCGTCACCGACCGAGCTCTCGATAATGCGCTGCTGCAGGAATTGACTCCTCGTCTGAGAAATCTAACCTGTTCTTTTCAGGCGTCTTCACCGACAGCAGCGCTCAGGGCGGCCGAGAACGTTTTGTCCGGAGATGGCGGAGTCTCTCCGCAAGTTCACGTTATTACAGATTTGCGCGCGTCTGACTGGCAGGGTCATCCGGAAGTCGCAGCTGCTCTGAAGTCGCTGGATGCAATCGCCGCAGGAGTCACACTGGTGCAGCTTGTGACCGAATCTGCTGACAACGTGGTTGTGAAGCAAATGACAGCAGACACGTTTGGCCTGTCCGTCGGCGTCCCCTGGCGTCTGAATCTGACTTTGCAGAATCATGGGCGAAAGAAATCCAGCGGCTTGCGTGCCACTGTCAGTGTGGATGGTTCTGTCCTGCCTGTGAACGTGCTGATCCCGGACATCGAAGCGGGTGCAGAAGCGTTGGTGTCACATGATCTGATGTTCGATTCTCCGGGGCAGCATGAAGTTGAGATTCGCCTGGATGAGGACGCTTTACGTGAGGACAACAGCCGCTTTGTTGTTGTTGAAGTTACAGACAAGCGCGCTATCTTGCTGGTGGACGACGAGGCTCGACAGGCGGATGCGGAATACGTATCGGCGGCTCTCAGTGCGGATCCGCAGCTGACCGGGCTGGTGACGGAGATTCGTACATCCGACGTTCTGACGTCTGCTACGCTGCAGGCCTATGACTGCATATACCTGCTCAACGTGCGCGAATTGCCGGCAGATGCGACTGAACTGCTTGCCGCTTACGTGTCTGGCGGTGGTGGTGTCGCCTGGTTTCCCGACGATCAGGCTAACACGACCTGGTACAATACAACATTACAGGCCGACGGCAGGAAACTTTTTCCCGTCCTGTTAGGCAGCGTGCGGTCCGTAGATTCAGATGTGTTGCAGGAAGAAGCAGCGTTCCAGAGTCCGGTGTTTCAAAGTCATCCGATCTTTGCGGTGTACAATATTCCTGACAGCTCGTTTGCCGACGCTGTTCAGGTCTCTCAATGGTTTCAAACAGCGGCGGAAAGTGATGAAGAAAACAATCATGACGAATCTGTGCGGGTACTGGCACGGCTGAAAAACGGTGATCCCTTGATTCTGGAACACGCGCTGGGCCGCGGGCGAGTGCTGACATTCCTGACGTCCGCAGGAAAACGCTGGAGTAATTGGCCTGTGTCACCCGCGGCGCCGGGGTATGTCGTGATGCATCTGCTGATGCATCAGTATCTGCAGCACCCGATCAAGTCCGTTGAGTCACGCAATGTCGGTGGGCTGCTGCGTTTTGAATGGCCCGTCAGCGAGTACTCAGAATCGCTGGAGGTATTTCTGCCGACAAACGCAGAGGACACGGCAGTTGAAACGTTTTTGCGACTGGTGGCTTCGCCCGTTCTGCAGTCGGCCAGCGATGACGACAGAATGAACGAAGTTGCAGCGCCGGACGAAACAGATTCGGACGACGTTGAGAAACTGGCGGTGTCTGTGCCGCAGGCCAACCGTCCAGGTGTGTACCGCATCAAACGATTTCGGCAGGATGGTGAAGGCGAAGAGATGTGGCTGGCCATGAGTGTTCCGGCGACAGAAAGTAACCTTGCCGTCGCCGACGCCGCTGCAGTGGAAGCATTGTCCGAAACCGGTCACGTACGCGTCATTGCGGCCGACGTTGCCGGGGGACTGTCCGGCAGTGATGTCGGACGGGAAATGCGATGGCTGTTGCTGGGACTGCTGGTTTTGATCCTGGTCTGCGAACAACTACTGTCGCTGCGCATGAGTTTTCACCCGGGGGTGAGGACATGAATGTGCAGCTGCAACAGCGACCCACAGAAACGTCTCACCAGTTTTCGAGCGTCAGCTCGCAGCCGTTGTGGCCGG
>JAQWLN010000270.1 GCA_029247265.1 Fuerstiella sp. | reverse complement strand
GACCACAGACAAGGATTTCCACACCCTGTTCCTGTAGCTTGTTCAGACAGTCGAGATTGGGGTTGCCCTTTGTATTGAAGCGTTTTGAATAGACCGCCGGCTTCAGAATCGTCAGTGTTGCATCGCCATGCAGCACGATTGTGATCCTGACTGTCGCTGGCTGCTTCCCTGCTCCACGATAGATGTTGACGAAGCGGGCCACTTTTTCGATCGCCCCGTTCAGTTCCTCCGGTTCACCACCTCTGGTGACGTCCACCACGATCCTGCTGTTATCTCGAGGTTGCTGCAGGGCATTGTGCAGCGGCACGATTCTGCCGTACCCGTTGATGGCGGGATATACGTCATCCGTTGAGTTCAACTCTTTCGGCAGGCGGCCTGCCGATCCGGACTGCGCCATCGCCAGACCGACCGCAATACCGGTTAACGATAATGCACGGAGTGCTTTCCACGGAGTGTTCATTTGTTTCGTTCCGTTCATAGCTTGTCTTATGAATCCCAATGCGCGATCGCATCTATTGTTCCTGCAAATCCACACGTTCAGCGATCGTCTCTACAGTCGTGTCAGGGCTTTGGATCTGGCGTGCACAGGACAGGTGAATACCGTCCGCGTCGTGCTCGCTCGAAACCGAAGACTTGCAGTTCGGTGACGTCGGGGTGGACAGCTCTGCGTTGTTCCATGCGCTGAAACCGCCGGCCATGTTGATCACATCGATGCCGGCCGCCTGCAGGATGCTGGCGGCGATTGCAGAGCGATCACCACCGTGGCACTGTGTGACGACTGGCTGACCGGTGTCGATCGCCGAGATGTCGTTCAGCAGGTGGCCAAGAAATCGGTGCTCGGCTTCGTCGATACGGCTGTTCTTCCATTCTTCGTTCGAACGAACATCAATGAGTTTCAGTTCGCCCGCTTCGATGCGCGAAACCAGCTCGCGCGGTGTGGCATTTTCGTGATTTTCTGTTGTCAGGCCGGCGTCGCGAACCTCAGACACGCTGAAGAAGCCACTCACCTTGTCCAGCCCGATCTTGTGCAGTATCCGAGTCGCCTCCGAAAGTTGTTCCGGCTCTGCGATCAGATAGACCGGCAATGAATAATCCATAATCCAACCGGCCCAGGATGCCAGCATCGAAAGAGGAATGTTGATGGTACCGGGGACATGTCTGTCGGCGAATTCCCGTGATGGCGAAAGGTCAATGACATTGGCAGACTCCAGCGCCACCGTCATGTCGTCAACGGGCTGTTCTTCTGGAAGTTGCACAGCGCCCAGGATGGACGGCCCTTCTCTGTTGACTCGCTTCATGCCTGCGAAATACGTCGGCGCTTGCGGTTGATCCGACAGGATGTACTGAACAAACTTGTCTTCGTCCGTGAACTGCAGTGCCGGATTAAACAGTTTTTCATAACCGACCGTCGATGAGGGAAGCGCACCGAGGCCCTTGCCACAGGCGCTGCCCGCACCATGAGCCGGCCAGACCTGCAGATAGTCCGGCAGCTGCTTGAATTGTTCCGCGGAATGAAACAATTCACGAGCACCAGGCTCGGCTGTGCTGGCCAGTCCTGCTGCTTCTTCCAGCAGGTCCGGTCGCCCAATCGAACCCACGAACACAAAGTCTCCGGTGAAAATACCCATTGGTCTGTTGGCGTGACCGCCCTGGTCCGTTAACAGAAATGAAATGCTTTCCGGCGTATGTCCCGGCGTATGCAGGACATCGAACCTGAGTTTCCGATCATGAACGAGTCACCGTCTTTGAGCAACTGGTGGTCGTAGTGACCGGCAAACAGATACTTCCAGTCGGCGGGACCTTCATCCGAAACGTACAGTTTCGCATGCACACGATCGGCGAGTTCGCGCGCACCGGAAACGTAATCGGCGTGAATATGGGTCTCGGCTACGGCGATCAGTCGCAGGCCTTCCAGTCGGGCCACTTCCAGGTACTGGTCAATGTCTCGACTGGGATCGATGACCACCGCGACTTTGGCTCGCTGGCAGCCGACCATATACGAAGCATGAGCCAGTGCTTTGTCCTAAAAATATTTGAGAGTCATGGCACTGTTTCCTTGAAGACTAAGCCAGCGAGCGACAAGCCGCTCGCATACTAGCGACCTGTATTCCAGAATATTGACCGTCGTTTCGTTCCGCCCTGCTCCAACGCTGCGTTGATCGACTGAGCGTTTCTGCTCACCTCACAGTACAACACGCACCTTCGTCTTTGACCTGATTCCACGGCATCTTCGCAATCAGCAGTCCCATGGCGCAGCTGTCGGTAATCCCTGCGAACATCAGTCCGGCACCGACGAACGCCGGTATTCCAGCAAAGTAGGGATGCACCAGAATGCCAAGCAGTGTCCCCACCAACACGATAAAGCCCGCCACGATTCGCACCTGGCGTTCCAGTGACATGGATTTCCTGCCCCGCACAACCGGCAAGCCGGCGTTGACCCAGGCCTCAGTTCCACCTGCGACGTTCACGACATTTGTGAAACCTGCGTCGATAAATTTCTGTTGAGCCTTCCGACCTCGAGTGCCGCTCTTGCAGATCACGTACAGTGGTTCGGTGGCCGATCCATTTCGAGACTTCATCAATGAGTGTGGATCAAGCATGTCGAGCGGAATGTTGCGCGCCGTCAGTGCTCGAACTTCGCGGAACTCCGGCGGCGTGCGAACGTCGATGATGTCAACATTGCCCCGCGCGTCACATTCAGCGAGTTGGTCTATCGTGATGGTCGCGTTGTCTGTCATTGGGATATCGTCATTTCATAATGTCGCAGCGTGGCGATGTTTTTGTTCAAAAAAAGTGGACAGCCTCCAGCGTCACTTTTTTTGCAGGAACCGACTTTCAATGCATTCCATGATGTTTGCCAAATGTGGCTCAGCGACCTGATAATAGACGCGCCGCCCTTCACGTTCGCTGTTAAAGAATCCGCATCGCTGCATTAATCTCAGGTGTTCGGATGCCACGTTGTCCGGCACGCTGCAGTCTTCTGCCAGTTCGCCCACCGTGTAGCGACCTTGCAGCAACAACTGCACCATCCGTAATCGCACGGGATGAGCCAGTATTTTCAGGCATTCAGCGGCCTGAGCAAATGCTGCCGGATCACCGACCGGCCTGGATTTCTTTTTTGGTTTCGCAACCATAATTAGCCACTCCTTGTGTTAATATATCGTAATGTAACGATATGTCAATGAGTTGCTTTTGACAAATGGCGGAGGTTTTGGGATTCCAGCCGTCGACGGAGTGAGGCCGGAATTGCCGTTCCGGGCTAAAGCAAATCGTGGATCACGCAGCCGCTGCTGATTTCCTAGGGGCGCTGCAGTTGGTCGTGGATCAGTTGCCGGGGGTCCAGTCCCATACAGTGATACAGTGTGGCCTGCAGGTCGGCTGGTTCGACGGGATCAGAAACCGGATATGCCGCGTGCCGGTCAGAGGCCCCGATTACACGCCCGCCGCGAATGCCTCCGCCGGCCAGCAAAGCCGACGAGCATTCTCCCCAGTCGTCACGGCCGGCGTTCTTGTTGATCTTTGGCGTGCGGCCGAATTCGCCATGACAGGCCACCAGCGTTTCGTCCAGGCGACCGCGTTGCTCAAGGTCATCAAGCAATGCCGACAGCGACTGATCAACCATAGGCAGCAATTCCTCGCGGCACGCTTCGAAATTTTTGCTGTGAGTATCCCAGCCGTCGCAAACGGTCATCTCATTGAAGTGGATCGCGACCATGGGAACTCCGGCCTCGGTCAGGCGTCGTGCCAGCAGCATCGTCTGGCCGAAGCGGTGTCGACCATAGCGATTTCGCACATGGTCGGGCTCGTCGTCCAGCGAGAACACCTGCAGCCGACCGCGATTGGATGAACCGGTCAGCAGGACAGCCTGCTGTTGTACATCCAGACTGGCCTGCGTCTCTCGCCCTCGCGGCAGTCCGCCATCCAGCAGTGACAACAGTGACGCGCGCTGTTCGAACCGATCGGCCGAAACGGATTCCGGCAGATTCAATGCCGGGATCGCTCCCCGCGAACCAGGTGCGCCATTGACCGACAGCGGCGCGAATCCTGCGCCCAGAAATCCCGGTCCGCCGCCCCGCAGCGGATTGCGAGATCGCTTGTACTGTCCGCTGACGCTGCTGCGAATGGCCAGTTCCGGCAGCGCAATATATCCCGGTAGTGAAGCGTTGGAGCGTTTGAACTTCGACAGCACAGCTCCTGTGTGTGGAAAGTCATCCGGTTGCGGAGGACGCACGTCGTTGTCGCGTCCGGGGATCGCCGTGTGGCGTCCCGTCAGCGTATAGTAAATCATCGGCGTGTGGTTGCTGTTACGCTGCGTCACCTACCGCACCAGCGACCATGTCTTTGCCATCCCTGCCAGTTGAGGTAGGTGTTCGCAGATCTGCAGGCCAGGTACACTGGTGTCGATCGGTTGAAAGGGACCGCGAATCTCAGACGGAGCCTCCGGTTTCAGGTCAAACATGTCCTGGTGCGGAGGGCCTCCGAGCAGATATACCAGAATGCAGGATTTCGCTGCGCCCGAGACAATGGTTGGTGCCGCGGCGGGGCGTGCGGAAGCGGATTGCCGAGACCCGAAGCCGGAGACGGTGAAACCACCCACGGCCAGTTGACTGCCAAGCCGCAGGAATTGCCGTCACAAACAGAGATTTTGCTGCTGTCCGTTTCCGGGTGTGAGCATGTACTGCCTCCGAATAATGGCATCGGTGTCTGAATCCGCAGCAGTGGGCCTGTCTTCCGGCGATTATGAAGCTTTCGAAGCGGTCGTGCAAGAGGCTGGTGAATGCTCCTGATGCGTCGGCTCATTTGAGCTGACGTGTAGACAATCGTCAGTGAGTTTATGCTGCCAGGTCGTGTACTTGTTGAGCTGAAGCGGGTGTCTCGGCTACCATGTGTTCTACTGTAACGGGCAGATATGGCGTATGTTCTTGTGAAAATTTCTGCTGACCAGTGGAAGCCCGGTTTGCGTTGATCTGTGTTGCGTATCAGGAGTCTTGAATGGACCAGCGTTGCCCCGGACCGATGTCTCGCAGACAGTTGCTGCAGGTTGGGTCACTTGCGCTGGGCGGTCTGGCGTTGCCCGAAGTTCTGGAAGGGCGCGCTGCTGCCGGCCATGCTAACCAGGATACGTCCGTCATCCTGCTGTATTGTCACGGTGGGCCATCGCAGCTGGAGACATATGACCTCAAGCCGGAAGCTCCGACTTCCTATCGCAGTGTGTTCTGGCCGATTTCAACCAATGTGCCGGGAATGGACATCTGCGAGTTATTTCCCCTGCAGGCAAAAATCGCGGACAGGTTCTCTTTGGTTCGTTCGCTGCATCACACCATGAGCAGTCATAGTGACGGTGGCATCGAAGTTCTGACGGGTAAGACGCCGACGAAACCTGACCCGACGTCGACATCGAAAAGCGAACACCCCGATCTGGGTTCCGTCGCCAGCCGAATTCACGGCATGAATCGTCGTGCGATTCCTCCGTACGTCTCAATTCCCAACAAGTTGTACATGACGCGACCGCAATATGTCGGTCGACATCATGCTGCGTTTGAAGCGGGGGATCCGTCCAGCAAATCCTTCAGGGCTCCGCTTGTGGATGTCGTCTCAGGTCGGGATGGTTTAGGCCTGAATGATCGTAAGCGGTTGCTTGGTCAGCTGGATAAATTTCGCAGTGATGTCGACCTGAACAGCGATCTGGTAGCGACGGAACGTTTTCGTGATCTGGCGTTTCGCATGCTGACCAGTCCGGAAACTGCAACAGCTTTTGATCTGAACAAAGAAACGGATGACCTGCGGGATCGATACGGACGGAACGTCTGGGGCCAGGGATGTTTGTTGGCGCGGCGGTTGGCGGAAGCCGGCACGGCCGTTACCACCGTCTACATCAACACGCCAAAGAGCGGTCAGGAATTCACCAACTGGGACGATCACATCATGAACGCCGGCCGCCCGGGGCACTTTGGTGATTTCATGAAGGTTCGTCTGCCGTACCTGGACAAGGCACTGTCCACGCTGATCGAAGACATTTTTCAACGTGGCCTGGATAAGCGGATCATGGTCGTCGTGATGGGTGAGTTTGGTCGGACTCCGCGTCTGAGCCATAATTCCAATGGCACCGGACGTGATCACTGGCCGCAGGCGTATACGGCTCTTGTTTCCGGTGGTGGGCTGAGGATGGGCCAGGTGGTGGGGGCCACCAATTCCAAAGCCGAGTATCCCACAGAACGTCCTTACACGCCAAAGGACCTGCTGGCTACTGTTTATCGCCATCTGGGCATCGACTATCGTCAGACGTTTACCGACTACGCCGGCCGCCCCATTCACATTCTTGGCGACGGTGAAGCGATTCGCGAATTGATATAGTGCAGGACCGTCGGGATTCAGGCTGCCTGTGGTGGCAGTGGAGTATGAAACGGCTGTGTCGGAGCTTATTGTCAGATTGTTGCGGATCGTCTTTCCGTTTGAGGCCTCCGGTCGTGTTGCGTCCCCGCTGCCCTGCCCTACGCACAGTCATTCTGAATTCTCAACATTTTCCTGTTAACGAATCTTTCAGGCGAGCGGCATACAACGTGAAGGGGAAGTTGCGACGTGAGCGAAAACAATCGAAGACAGGAATTCACACAGCACTGGCTCGCTGCCGAGCCATCCGTGTCTGCCTATGTTTTTGCTGCGGTTTCCAGCTTTCATGATGCGGAAGACGTGGTGCAGCAGGTGGCTCAGGAAGTCGCCCGACGTTTCGATCAATACGACTCGGATCGTCCTTTTCTTGGCTGGGCGCTGTGGATCGCCAAGTCCCGGGTGATCGATGCTTATCGAAAGCGAAGACGCGATCACCTTGTCTTTTCGGAAGATCTGTTGCAGCGACTTGGGGAGGCGATTGCGGAACAGGCCATCGAACGCACTGATCGCCGTGAAGCGCTGGAGCACTGTCTGGACGGGTTGCCGGAACGCTCGCGCCGTTTGCTTGATCTGCGATATGTGGATGAACTACCAGCTGTTGATATCGCTCAATCAGTGGATTCGACCGTAGGGTCGGTCCGTGTGCTGCTGACGCGGATTCGAAAATCACTGGGTGAATGCGTTCAGCGACGAATTGCCGTGGAGGAAGCATGACGCAGATCAACGACGAACTGCTGGATGACTTTCTTGACGGAGAGGTTTCTTCAGAGGAAGCAACGCTCGTGCTTGCCTGGCTGGAGTTGCCCGCCAATATGGAGCGATATGCTCTGCGAGCCGGGTTGAAGGCCGACCTGTGTCGTTCTCTGCAGCGGCGAAAAATTCAGCAGAACGCCCTGGCTGTGTGCGATGACGATTCCGCTACACCGATCCGTGCGGCCGTCGGCCAGCGCGGACGTACCAGCCACAGAAACGTGAAGCTGGCCTATACATTCGCTGCGGCTGCGTTGGCCACAGTCGCCTGTCTGATCATCGCCTTCCAGCGCCCCGGAGATTTATCCGATCCCAACGGCGCGTCTTCTGCCATCGCAACCGTGGCGTATCAGTCACACGCGAGGTGGGCTGACGAGCAACGACGACAGGGTGATGAGGTTGGTACAGGTGTGCTGCAGCTGGAAGTTGGCATCGTCCGGTTGGATTTTGCCAACGGCGCTGCTGTCACGTTGCAGGGGCCGGCTGAATTTGAAATTCTGAATAACGATCACACCCGCCTGCATCGAGGGATTTTGACAGCTCAGGTTCCGGAGTCTGCCATCAGGTTTGAAGTCGAAACGCCAGTCGTCGAAGTCGTTGACCTGGGCACCGCATTCGGCGTGTCGGTTGGTGTGGATGGAGAAACGGACGTTTGTGTGTTCCAGGGAGAAGTGGAAGTCAGTCTGGCCGGAAACGACCGAGCAGATTCTGTTCAGCGAGTGCGCGAAGGCAACGCCGTACGCACGCGGTCTTTGGTCAACACGATTCAGTCTGTGGCCTACGAAACGAATCGTTATGAAGACGCATGGCCGGTGACTTCCGGAGTCATGCAGGCCACGGGATTGATGAAGTTTGTTTCGCCGGGGCCTGAGTTCGTGCCTGGTCGTTACGAAGACAGTGAACGGATTCTTGTTTTTTCCGAACGATTTGAAGTCCTGCTGGAGACTGACCTGTCGGTCGATCTGATCGAGCCAGGTCAGTATCGACGCATTCATCGTGCCGGACAGGAATTGATTTCAGCCGGTCAGCGCGTGAACAGCTATCTGCTGCAACTCGACCCGGTGGGCCGTTTGGCAAGGGACGCTCCCAACAAGCCACGGGCCATTGGTCAGATCACATTTAATAAACCGATCATCGGATTAATTGGTGGCACGAAGAAACTGAGAGAGACCGATGATCCGCTTGGTCATCCTCAAGGTGACTATGGGAGCCTGCGGCGAGGTATCGAACCGCCCAAATCTGCTGACAGTTCGGATGCAGGGCGTGATGTGGTCATTCTAAGTGGCGATCGCAGAACTCTGTCTCTTGATTTGTCCGCTGGGACGGCGGTCGATCAGATTCGTGTCGTTGTACGTGCGTCCGAGTAGGCCGGCGTCGGTCTCATACCTATTTAAGAAAATGAAATACAGTAGTTAGGGCAAGTTAAGTCAGGGACACACATACGTCGCTGCCCGAACGTATTGCACACAGCATGCGTGTTTTGTTGCCCGCTGGCAGCGGGCGCTACTCGAATTAGACAAGGCATTACGAAGAACGATGATCCCAATCAACCGACGTGCCGTGCTTCGTGGAACAGGCGGAGCCCTGATGGCACTTCCCTATCTGGACGCAATGGCAGAAACCGCAACGGTTAACGCCGTCCCGATGCGCATGGTGTGCACCGGGTTGAATTTCGGCTTTGTTCCCCGGCTGTTCTTCCCTGAAGTCATCGGACCGGATTACGAACTGCCCGAACGGCTGCAGCCGCTGAAGAGTCTTAAGACCGACTTCACCGTCTTCTCCGGTCTGGACCACGGAACCGAAGCACAAGGTGGACATGGTGGTGTGCACGCCTATCTGTCGGGTGTGCTGTCCAAGAACTCAAAGGGCATGCCCGAGGCGAATATTTCCGTCGATCAGAAGGCTGCCCAGTATGTAGGCGTGCAGACACGCTACCCGTCGCTGCAGCTGTCGAGCGGTTACGACACCAATAATATGATCTCGTGGAGTGCGGCCGGAGTATCAATCCCTCCCGTGACCAACGTCGAAACGCTCTACAATTTGTTGTTTCAAAGGGTCGACCCGAGTCTGCGCAACAGTACACAGGCAAAGTATGCCGCTCGTAGCAGTATTCTGGATCTGGTCAGAACCGACGCGGAATACCTGAAACTCCGGGTGGGCGCACGTGACCGGGACAAACTGGACCGCTACTTCACATCGGTAGAAGAAGTTGAGAAGCGTTTGACCCAGGCGAGCCGGTGGCTGGACAAGCCCAAGCCGACCGTTGAATACAGGCTGCGAGTTGCGGCCAACGAGCTGGATTTTGTGGATCGTGTTCCTCTGTATTACGACCTGATGGCATTGGCGCTGCAGACTGATTCCACACGCGTCATCACGCTGGCGCTGGGCGATATTGGAGCCAACTATGGCGGTTTCAATATTAGCCGCGGCTATCACCAGCTCACTCACCATGGAAAGGTGCCCGAATACATCACAGAATTATCCGTAATCGAGCAGTTTCACACCTCTCAACTTGCTCGGTTTCTGACTCAACTCAGGCAGGTCCAGGAACCCAACGGCCGGACATTACTGGACAACACGATGGTCCTGTTCGGCTCGGGCATGGGCAACGCAAGTTCTCATTCCAACAGAAACCTGCCGCTCATTCTTGCCGGTGGCGGTTTCAGGCACGGCGAACATAAGTCCTATTTCAAAGACGAAGAAAAAACGAAAGCCACACCGGCTGGAAAACTGTTCGTGTCCATGCTGCAGCGCTTCGGCCTGGAAACGGACTGTTTCGGTCTGGCAAACAGCACGCTGACCGGCCTGGAGGTGTAGGCATGATGGCCAAGGTAACTCACGTGACAATTTGTCGGGCCGGCTGGCTGGGCGTTTTGATTTTTG
The DNA here is from genome assembly GCA_029247265.1 of Fuerstiella sp. Lineage (GTDB taxonomy): Bacteria > Planctomycetota > Planctomycetia > Planctomycetales > Planctomycetaceae > Fuerstiella. Next base: position 738 of record JAQWLN010000270.1, on the reverse strand, counting down.
TCGTGTTCTCTCAACGAAGTGTCTGCGCCGAATTGAACGAACAGACGAATCTCGCTCCATTCGTGGCTGACTACTTCAAACAGTACTGCTATCGCTGTCACGGAGCAACGACGCAGAAGGGGGATCGCCGCCTGGATCAGTTTCCATCAGATTTGACTGCCGACGACGATTCGACTTCGCTGCTTGAGGAAGCTCTGGACGCTATGAATCGGGGAGACATGCCACCGAAGAAAAAAGGCGTCACTCAACCGCCCACAGAAAAGACGCGTCAGGTTATTGAGTGGATCACCGGCTATCTGCAGGATTCGGCCAACGCCACGGCATCAGCATCGACGGTCATGCGCCGTCTGAATCGGTTCGAGTATCTGAACACCATGCGCGATCTTCTGGGCATGCGGACGGACGGTCGTGATCCCACCGGTGACTTTCCCCCCGACGCCATTGAAGACGGATTTGACAACAATGGCGATGCTCTCACACTCTCGAATTACCAACTGCAGCGTTACGTGGAAGTCGCTGAGTATTTTCTGGGCAACGCATCCTTTTTTGACGTGCTGCAGCCTGAACAGAGAAAATGGCGCTATACCGGGAAAGACTTCAACGGGATCTATTCCTACGAACGTGCTCCTGTGACGTGGCGACTGATTGTGAACGACAAGTATGTGGAAATTGGTCATGGCCAGCCCTCAGAACGCCACCCGAATTTCGTACCGTCGTTTGTGAAAGACGGCGGAGCTC
>JAQWLN010000264.1 GCA_029247265.1 Fuerstiella sp. | reverse complement strand
CAGCTGTGGCGGCTTCGCCCGATGCCCCGCGTTTGGCTGAGGCGAAGTCATTTGGCAGTGAAGGATTGCCCCTTCGCAGTGTGTTGCAGGTCGACGGAGTCGGCGGCTTGCTGCTGCTGAGCGGCGACGTCATCACAGTCGGTATATCGGCTTCATCTTCAAGAATTGACGTGCCCCTCGTAACCGAAGGGGCACCAGGCCTCATCAGCATTCGACGTGACGGTGATGACTACTTCGCCGAATCTGCGGAGCCATTTCGAGTGAACGGACGACAGGAAACGCGCAAGCTGCTGACATCGGGCGATTCGATCGCCGTGGGTGCTCGCGGTCGTCTGAGATTCCTGAAACCTGTTGCTGCCAGCGGATCGGCGGTCCTGCAGATTACGGGGTCTCGACTCGCTCGACGATACATTCGCAGCGTCGTGCTAATGTCGGATTCCCTGCTGTTCGGACCTGCCGGCAGCCACTTCCGACTGCCACACGCAGAATTTCCGATCGTTCTGCATGGCAGCCGCGATGGCTATGCGCTCCGTGAAGCCGTGTCGCGAACGTCCACTTCACAGCCTGCCGTGAGGACAGCTCCGGCGGCGATAAATGTTGGAGAATCCGTGGTCATGAAGGAAATTTGTTTCGCGTTGATGGGTGGTTGACGATGAGGATCAACTCAGAACGCACTCTGGTTCGCCGGATTTCCGGCAAACACTGTAACATGTCAATTCCTTGAAACGACAGATTTGATGGCGGCATATCATTATCAACAAGGCGATCGTCCGCTGGATGGGTACACCATCCGGTATGCCTTGGGACGTGACCGATGCTTCTCCATCATTTACGTGGTCAAGTGTCGAGGGGGCGGATTCATACGAAGTTTTCCTGAATCGCACTGATGTCGCCGCACATATTCTCCGTACGGCTGATATTCCCGACGCCGCTTTCGATCCACCGATTCTGGAAGAGGGCGATTATGCATGGTGGGTGCGAGCAAAGGACGGATCCGAAAACTACGGGCCCGGGAGCGCCAGCAGTACCTTTCGCGTGACAGCTGCAACTTCTGGTGCTTCAGCAACGCCAGTGCGGTTACAATTGATTTCTCTCAGCCCGCGCCCCACACTGTCGTGGAACGGAGCGGGGGGCGCCGTCACATACGATGTGTATCTCTTCAACGGGAATCGAGCGATCGAAGAAACCGGCCTGTCCGCTACGTCATGGCGAACACCGGACCTTGTTGGCGAACGATGGCGATGGTGGGTTCGAGCCGTTGACGCCAGCGGCAACGGCGGCTCATGGAGTAACGCTGCAACAATTGACACCTCCGGAAGGGCGATCGGACTGTCTCCGTCGGCATCAACGAATTCGACACCAACGTTCAACTGGACGGAAGTGCTGGGGGCCGACCGTTACATCCTGCAGGTCGACAATCTGACGACAGACACCTCTCAGGTCATCAGAGAAGACTCTCTTGTATCGCTAGGCTTCACGCCCGGTACCCCGATTGCCGCAGGGCATTACCGTTTCTGGATCAAAGCACTCAGCAGCAGTACACCGAATGTCGGGTTCTGGAGTTTTGGAGTGGACTTCACCGTCGTGTGACTTTTGACGGCTGGCGAGCAGAACAATTTCCCGTCACCCCGGTCGTTACTTTGTCGCCGTCTTTTTCTTCCTGCGTTTTCGTTTCTGGATAACGGGCGGTTCCAGGCCATCGTCCGGCTGATTCCAGAGACGATAAGGATCGTCCAATCTGCGCATTTCTGCCAGCAGCAGGTCTTCCATCTCTGCCAGCTTGTCGCTGTACGCCGGGTTTTCCGCCAGGTCCGTCAGTTTGGGATCGTCTTTCGCATGTTCTGAAATGAACTCATGCGGATTGTCAGCCAGATTGAACAGCTGCGTTTCCTGGACTTTGCCGTCCATCACATCGTACTTAATCAGTTTCCAGTCACCTTTCCTGACGCACCGCATGCCTGGTTTGGTTCCGCCGTTGTAAACGCCAAATAAAACGTCCCGGACCGTGTCTTCTTCGTTCTTCAGGACCGGCTCAAAACTTGTCCCTTCTGTGCTTTCAGGAGCGTTCACTCCCGTCAGGTCGCAGATGGTGGCCAATGAATCCAGCAGATAGACGTTACCCGTGGCGCGAGTGCCGGCATCGATGCCGGGCCCCTTCACGATATAGGGAACACGCCAGGTGTGCTGATACAGATTCTGTTTCCCCTGAAGACCATGACGTCCGATGGCCATGCCATGGTCGGCGGTGTAAACGATGTAGGTGTTGTCCAGCTCTCCCATTTGTTCGAGCTTCTTCAGTACCTTGCCGATCTGAATGTCGATGTTCTCGTTACAGGCAAATTCCCGCGCCAATTCGTTTTGAATGGTCTGTGGATCTCGGTTCTCCCAGACGCCACTCACGGACACTTCGTCTCGCAGCCCGGGATGTCCGTGATGAAACGGATGTTTGCCGAGGTAATTGACAGGCAGACCTGGCTGCTTTGGGTTTGCAGAAGGAAGTGTGTTCTTGTCCTTGTGATTGACGGCTCCGTATTTGGCCAGCAATTCCGGAGTGCCGTCACGCGTGTCGTGAGGATGTGAGAACCCGAAGTAGATCAGAAACGGATTTTTGTCGTTGCTGCTGTCACGCTGGTCCAGGTATTCCAGAACCTGTTTGCCGTGCCATGCACTGCCGGATTCTTCCGTCCCCCCTCGTTTGGTGGCATCTTTGACAACGCTGAATTGGCCATTGGCGGCAGCGTAGCTGTTGCCCTTCTTGCATGTTCGCATAGTGTCGTAGCCGGCATCGTTGAAGACGGCGGCCATTGAATACTGCTCATAGTTGGGCGGACACGTTTTTGTTCCTGGGCCAATCGGCAGATGCCAGAGAGTGCGCCCCGTCATCACCATGTGGCGTGACGGAGTACAAACAGCCCCACTGAACGATCCCATGTGGTAGGCCCCGTCCAGTGTCATACCCTCTGCCGCCAGCCGGTCGATGTTAGGCGTGTCGAGCTTCGAATCAGGGTTGTACAACTTGAGATCGAACGGCGACTGATCATCAACAATGATGAACAGAACATTCGGGCGTTTATCCCCGGACTCAGCAGCCTCGACAATACCTGCGACAGTACAGACAGTCAGAACAGCGACAACGGACGCGGCATACAAGAGCTTTGACATGGGTAGTTCTTCCAGCAGTGAATCAAATCGTGGGCATCAGTATGACGTGCGAACTGTGACCGTCCATGCTTATTGCACTGGCGTGACTCATCTTTGTCCGGAATCGCCTCCCGTGTTCCGGAGGAAGAAGACTTTCCTGTGCTGTCGTGTGGGCAAGTACAGATTATCGGTCTGAAAACATATCGGCGAGGGCGATCGCGTTCATCACGGGTGTCTTCGCGCCTGACTGTAAGCAACAAACCGGCGTCGCAGGTTTCAGCAAACCAAAAGAATTTTGCTCGAACATGATTTCCGTTTCATTTGTCATCTGTCTTGTCGGGCGAGTCTGCCTTCTTCTCGTCGTCCAGCCCTTGCAGATCCTCACGCGCGAGGCTCTGCGGCATCAACAATTGATCGTCGCAGGTTCCTGACTTCTTCCACTGCCCTGGCTTTGGCTCCGACGACCATTGTTCCTGCGTCGACTCAACAAGCGAAACTATGATCAGTTGACGTAGAGCAGTTTAGTTATTGTCGTGGACGATACTGGCTCGTGGGAGTAACGAAATTGCTATTGAAAACCGTTCCTCGGTTTCACAGGTGAGCGTTAAACGGGGTAGCCACAGCACTCCAATTCAATCAGACCGTCAAAGTGAACAGACGCGACGCCTGATGTGAAACAGGGCCCGCAACGTTGCACATTTTGACCGACTGATTCATGATTCTCGGATGATTGCACGCAAATTTCGCTTAGCCGACCACAACACGACCATTCTGCGAGAGATTCTGGCGGGGACAACAACGTTTCTGACAATGTCCTACATCCTTGTCGTTCAGCCCAATGTTCTGTCCCAGGACTTTTCCGGCAACCCGACGGGGCTGGAGCGTGGCGCTGTCTTGCTTGCGACGTGTGTGGCCAGCGCACTGGCAACGGCTGCAATGGGACTGTACGCCGGATTGCCGGTGGCATTGGCGCCGGGCATGGGACAGAACTTTTTCTTTGTCTCTGTCATCATGGCGCTGGGGGCGGGGTAGTTTCCGGGCGAACCCTGGCAGGCTGCGCTGGGAATCGTGTTCGTTTCAGGAGTCCTTTTTGTGGGGCTGACCGTCCTGGGGATTCGTGTTGTCGTTCTTAATGTCCTGAGTTCCAGTATGCGCAGTGCCATCGTTGTGGGCATTGGCTTGTTTATCGCATTCATCGGCTTGCAGAACGCCGGAATTGTCACGGCTGCACCAAGTCTGGTCACCTTGAATGCAGCAGAATTATTGAGTGTGGACTCGGCTGTGTTCTGGACCGGCTTCACCACAATTCTGGTCCTGAAAATGCGGCGAGTCCCCTGCAGCATTTTGATCGGCATTGCAACTGCAGCGATTGTCGCATGGGCCTGCGGTCGGATACGTATTGATCGTGTTTTTGGCTGGCCCGAATTCACTCAGCATACCGTACTGCAGCTCGATTTTCGCGCTGCGTTCACGTTGAGTGGCCTGTCATACGTGGCCGTGTTTCTGTTCATGGATATCTTCGACACGACCGGTACCCTGATCGGAGTTTCGCAGCAGGCGGGGCTGATGAAAGATGGCCGAGTGCCGCGCATGCGAGAAGCGATGCTGGCTGATTCCGTGGGTACCGTTGCCGGGGCCTGCGTCGGAACCAGCACTGTCACCAGTTACATTGAAAGCGCAGCAGGCGTTGAGCAGGGGGGACGTACGGGGCTGACCGCCTTGACGACAGCAGTTCTGTTTCTCGTCGCGATCGGATTCAGCCCGTTGATTGTTTCCCTGGGAGCGTATTCGCCTGTCGCGTCGCCGGCACTGGTGGTGGTCGGGGCGATGATGTTTCGCGCTGTGCGGTCGATTGACTGGGCAGACGAGACCGAGGGAATCCCCGCGTTTCTGCTGATTCTGGCGATACCGATCTTCTTTTCCATTGCTGACGGCATAGCACTGGCAATGATTGTCTGGCCCCTGCTTAAGATCGTCAGTGGCCGAACAGCAGAAGTACCACGGGCTTCCATAGTCATAGCAGTCACCGTCATCATCTACTTCGCTGCAATACGCGTCCACATCTAACCTGCAGGTGACATCACGATATTCAATCAATCGGAAGATGCCGCTTTCACCTTACGAGACGTCGGCCACTCGATCGCCTAGACTTTCTCCTGTACACTCTCCTTTTGGAATGGACCCACAGTTAATGTCCCAGGTAAGTGACGAAGTCTCACCGGATTCCGAACCGAAGCTGAAGTATTCGTTCTGGGCAGGCGCACTGCTTGTGCGTGGTTCAGTGACTCCACACGTTCTGCCTGACATATTCAGCTTCGGAATAATCGCATTTGTCATTGTACTGGCCCAGCACGTTGCGATGCACAATTGGGGCGTCAGCCTGGCGATTCCGGTCGGACCTTTCGAGGCCGTGGGGGCTGTGTTGGGGTTGCTGCTGGTCTTGCGAACCAGTTCCGGTTATGACCGCTGGTGGGAGGCTCGGAAGCTGTGGGGGGGCATCGTTAATCAGTCTCGGGCTCTGGGCACTCAGGCTGTCAGCTATGTTCCGGACGATGCCACGTGGCAGCGCAGATTCATTCGGCTGACCGCGGTGTTGCCATACGCCATTCGAAACAATCTGCGAGGTCGCTCCGAATCACCGGAGTTAGTGCGGCTGATTGGCCGGGAAGCGAACCGAGTCGTTGCCGCCAGACATGGGCCGGGTGTCGTTTTTGTTGAACTTTCCCGGATGCTCAAGGATGCTGTCGACAAAGGTCTGCATCCCAATGCATTTCTCAGCATGGAAGAGAACCGCAGAATGCTGCTGGATCATGTCGGCGGGTGTGAACGCATCAGAACCACTCCACTGGCGCGATCCTCTGGCATTCAGGTGAAACGTTTCATCTTCATGTTTCTGGTTTCTCTGCCATTCGCACTACTGCGTCAGTTTCAATATGAAGAGTTCGCCACAACGGTGATGGGCATGCAGTTTTCCACCAGCGTTTTTCTGGTGCCAATATTTGTGATGCTGGTTTCCTATCCACTTCTATCGCTCGATCGCATTGGAATGGAACTTCAGAATCCATTTGATCCTCGGCGCCTCGACCATCTGC
>JAQWLN010000255.1 GCA_029247265.1 Fuerstiella sp. | reverse complement strand
CGGCCTTCTCAAGGGCCGCCTCCTGCTGGCGAGACTCGATCGCGGCGATACGCCGCTCGACTGTTCGTACACTGTCGAGGTATTCGTCGAGCTTCTGCTGGTCAGTCCCGGCCAGCGTCCGCCGAAGGTCTCGCGCGCCGCCGAGCACACGGTCGAGCATCTGCCTGTCGAGAGGATTGGCCCTGGCCACCACGCCGGCCTTGTCCTTCTTGCCGAAGAGCCTGTTCAGAACATTTCGAGGATCGATCTCAGCGGGGACGGGCTGCGTGGGTGAGCGGTAGCTGCAGTGCGAGTAGTACGCTTCGTGCAGGCCCGCCTGATTCTCCTTCCATGTCTGGGGCATCGTCGCCAGCTCGAGCGACGGCAGCAATGTGTGGGCACCCACGTAGTTGGCCATGATCTGGTCGGCCGAGATCGCAATGTTGATGCGGCTGCGTGTGTCCGCGTCTGGAAGGGTGGCGGTGAGCCAGGTCGACAACTCCAGCGCATGCGGCGCGCCGCTGAACGGCGTGATTGGCACGCCGGAAATTCCCTTCATCATGAGGCACTGGTCCAGGATCGGACGCAGCGACTCTATCGCCGGCGGCGGCGCAGTGTGATACGTCTCCGGGCTTTCGGGCCAGAACTCGTCCATGATGACGCCATGTGGCATGTACATGAACCCAAGACGCACCGGCGGCCTGGCAGGATTTCTGCCAACCGCGCAGCCCACGGAATCCATGAACGGCAGTGCGAGGGAAACCCCCGCTCCTTTTAGCAAGGTGCGACGATCGACACGGGAACGGTTGTTCATGGTACTCTTCCTTTGACTTTCTGGTGCATCAGCAAGCCGGGTGGATACTTGGGAGCCGCGACGCGTAAGCAATCGGGCAAACAGTCCGGGCCTGTGACCTTACGTTCCACACTGGTCTGGCGCTGACGATTCGAATCGGGAATTGATTTCGGATACGTTCATTATCCTTTGATCCTGCGGTGCGTAAACAGGTAACTGGTGATGACCTCGGTAATCATCGTCCGTACTCGGTAATTGTCCTCGGCAATCCTGCCCATCAGCTGGTCGATCACGACTTCATCGTAGCCTTCCAACTGTCGCCCACGCGCGTAGGCCATCAGCCTTTCGGTCAGGTTACGAGCCAGATCTGCCTTTCGCCGGGCCAGGAGAAACTTCAATTCTGCGGGGGTCGAGAAACTTTCCCCACCTGGAAGTATGCCTGCCGAGTCGATCGCGACGCCGACTTCGTTCTTTTCGCGCCATCGCCCGATGGCGTCGAAGTTTTCCAGACCGAAGCCGATCGGGTCGAGAATCTTGTGACAGTTTGCGCAAGTGGGGTCCGATTGGTGCAACTCCGTCCGCTGTCGCAGCGTCAATCCCTCCACGCTCTTCTGCTCCTGCTCTGCAAGTTCGGGCACGTCCGGCGGAGGCGGCGGGACGCGTTCTCCCAGGACCTGTTTAAGCACCCAGACACCTCGCCGAACCGGGCTGGTGCGGTTGGGGAACGACGTGGTCGCCAGCGTGGCCGGCATGCCGAGGATGCCGCCCCGGTTGGGGTTGTCCAGCTTGACACGCCGCATCGTGGGACCTTGAACGGATTGCTCGAGGCCGTACAGCTCCGCCAGCGGCTCATTCAGGAAGGTGTAGTCGCTGTCCACGAACCGGAGCACACTCTGGTTCTCGCGCACGATGCTTTGGAAAAACAGGCGTGCTTCTTCCAGCATCGACTTGCGCAACACGGGCGTCACCTGAGGAAACACGTCCGGGTCAAACGTCTGGTGCTCCAGCCCACTGACACCCAACCACTGGGCACCGAAGCCGTCGAACAGAGCCCGCGAGCGGTCGTGCTTTAACAGCCGCTCCACCTGAGCCCGCAGCACTTCAGGACTGTGAAGTTCACCCTTGTCGGCCAGGGCGGACAGCTCGGCGTCGGGCGGCGCCGACCACAGCAGATAGGAAAGTCGGGAAGCCAGTTGATAATCGTCCAGTGGCACAATGGGATCCTTCGAATCAACCTCATTTCCAGGCGTGATAAACAGGAACTGCGGAGAGACAAGGACCGCCTTCCACATCAGGCCCAGCGACGCCGTGTAACCCAGCTCGTTCTCGCGAGCCAGATCGAAGATGCCCACCAGGACTTCCAGCTCAGCCTCGGTGGGCGGCCGACGGTAAGCATCTCGAGCAAGGGCGCGTGCGACCTTGAGGGCCGACCTGCGGAAATCAGCGCAGCTGGATGGCGCCGCGCCGAACAGGCGTTTCTGTACTTCGGTGGGCGCCTTGCCTTGGGGTGACACGACCTGATCGACAACTTTGCTGGCGATATCGAGGAACAGCTCCGACTGCAGTGGAGAAATTGAGTTGAGATAACCCTCACCGACGACTTCCTCGGGCAGGCTGCCGGCGATCAACGGGTCCACGCCATAAAGATCGTGCAGCGTGTTGCCGTACTCCGCCTTGCTCAGACGACGAATCACGAAGAGCCCCGGGGCGCGTTCGGCCAGGTACTTGAGCTTACCGAGCCACGCGATGAATTGCTGGCGTTCTTCATCATCCGGGATCTTGTCCGCATGGTCGGGCGGCATGTCGTGCACCTTGACGTTCGCGACCGCCTTCTTCCAATGCAGGAACGAGGACGTGGCGCCGGGGTTTCTGAGCGCCGACCGGAGATTGATGCCGGCCTCGGGGCGGGGGCCGTGACAACTGACGCAGTACTTGTTGACAAAGGGACCGACCTTCTCCTTAAATGTTTTCTCCGCGTCAGCGCGACGCGCTTCGTGTGCGCTGGCATCATCGGTCTGTGCCTGAATTGGCGAAGCGAAACACAAGGCCAGAGCAAGGCCTGCGACCGTCGCAGAAACAATCCTTAAAACGCGTGATGACTGCATGGTTGCTTTCCAACGGCGATGATAGAGGGCACTGACGGGTGATCTGCCCCCGTGCATGAGTCAAGGTCTTGTGTTAGTTCGAGGCAGGTCGGTCCGACACATCGGTGCAGTCGGCAAACTATTTCGTAAGGTCGCCAGCCCTCTTCCCGTCGCGGAGTCAGGAAGACGATACGGCAACCTTCCTGGTTACCGGTGATTGCATTCTAGACATGTAACGGCTCCGACCAAAACCACTCTGCAGGGCGTGTCCTGCGGACGAATCAGATTCAACTCTGATTCCGTGAAACTCGTACGTTTCGTCGCTCTCACAAGAACCCACCGTATGGTGACCGATAACGCAGTTCCCGAATTCCCATACGTTCATCAATGCATAAGATCCGTGCCATCAAGTCCGTACGTTTTCTGCGAATCGGACTGAATCTGACCAAGCGTGCAGGACGGGACAGAATCGTCGAATCTGCTGAGCTGAGAATTCAACGGTTGATGTCTCGTCCCAGACGCGGCGGCTCGTCATGAAAGCGTTGCAGCCCGTAAGCGTTTCTAAGGCTGGTCGAGATTCGCAACCTGGTGCTGAATACGCTGCGTGGCCGAATCTGAGCATGAGTATGGCTCAGGATCCTCGGAACGTGGCAACCCATCTGCCCGGAGCCAGAGCCCACAACAAGCTGGCGGACCAGACTTGCAGCATTCCCAGACTCAGCAGGATGAAACCGCTGCTAAGCTTCTCAAAGCCTTCTCGCAGCAACCAGTAGTCAATGACAACTGCGGCCAGACTGAAGAGTGCCATGATTGTGATGAGGCTCGAGCGGACAGCGGGTTTGGGCGATGCTCCCGCCATTCCGGCACAAAACAAAAACCCACACATCAGTGCGGCAACTACGAGATCCGTTTCCTGGATCGCATTCAGGTAAACGACCACCACGCCGCAGGTCAGTAGCAGTCCGGACGGGATGACCACGGACCCAAATGCGATCTTCGACGTGCCGTCGGAGGTCCTCAGCACGCCGGCACCTTCCAGCAGACTCACGCCGGCGGCCACGCTTGCAGCCAGAAATACGATTCCGGCAGAGTCATCAATTTGACTCAGATACAGGATCAATTGAATCCAAAACAGCGATGACGGCAGGAATGCATCTCGTGCCGGGTCTGGCGGCACCATCTCAGAACCTGTCTCGGAGAGTGATTCGGGACACTCCGGTCGCACGCCGCTCCACACCGCCACCGCCATTAACAGACAGACACTGCCATACACAGCGATGGACCCGGCTGGCGTCACCAATTTATTGGCATTTTCTGAAGAAAACAGAGAGAGCGTGATGCCAATCAGGGCCACGCCCGCTGGCGCGGCCAGCCCGCGCAGCAGGCCTTTGCCAACCAGTACGCAGGCGGCGCAGATCATTGTCAGCAGGATACCTGAAATGCCGGAAGACACTTCCAGCAGCGACAAGGAAACATCGTACGAGTACCCGAAAAGACTTCCGCTGGATCTCAGCAGGGGAATTGTGGTGCTGAGTCCCAGCAGGAGCACTCCGATCGCCGCCGTCAACCGCAGCGATCGGAGCGGGGCCGGAATCTCGGAGCGGTCGCGCTGTCGCAGGATGCCTGCAAGACATCCGCAGATCAGCAGCAAAACTCCCACTGTCAGTAGAAACCATGCTGCGGTGTTCCAGCTGGCCATACCGAAAAAATTGGCCCAGCCCGATTCTCCCTGTTTCACAAGCCCATGGAAATGCCGCTCAGACTCAGAGATTCGACCGGAGATCTCGAACCACGCGATGATCGATCCCAGGGCGACCAGAACTGCGGCAGCCAACGCGGTGCGGTAATGTCCGGCCGCACCATAGATCAGACACGCGATCACTGCAGCCCGCAGCAGTGGAATAAGCCCCGGAATCAAGTCGCTGAATTGTTCTGACTGCGGTCCAAACCTGGCGACGGGGGCAAAGACTGAAGTCAGGCACGCGGCTCCGCCCGACAGACAACAGATCTGCGGCAAAGATGTGGCGGGCAGGATGTCTGCCCGAATCAGTTTTCGCCACGACTTCACGTGTCGCGTCCGGACAGGCTCTCCGCTGCAAAAACGACGCAATTCGTCGCGTAACTCACTTGCGCTGGCGTATCAGTGCTGCGGTTTCTTCGACAGGGCCTTCAGAATCAAGGCCTCCAGATCGCGGGGCACCTTCGGGTTCAACAGACGCGGTGCGACTACATCGGTCCGAATCCTCTGCAGCATTGTGTCGATCGGATTATCGGACTGAAATGGTGGTCGACCGGTCACAAGGTGATACAGCACTACGCCTATGGCATAGATATCTGCGGCGGGACCTACCTGCGGGTTGCCTTCGGGCTGCTCAGGAGCCATGTAACCCGAGCTGCCGAGAATCTGGCCTGTACCAGTCAGCCCCTGATCATGAGCATAATCGACCGCGTCGGCAATCTGTTCCATCAGTTGCGCCGCAGCATGCGGGTTCAGAGGACCATTATCGAGTTTTCCAGCCAGCGACTGACCATCCACAAACGTCATCGAAACATATTGCAGACCGTTGTGTTCGCCGACTTCGTGAATTGGCACGATGTGTGGATGATCAAGACGTGCGGCTGCTTCCGCTTCAGTGCGAAACCGCTGAATTTCGTTCGGTGAAGCGAGACGTACGGCCAGCATCATTTTCAGAGCGACGATGCGATCCAGGTTGACCTGTCGTGCCTTGTAGACAACCCCCATGCCGCCTCGGGCAACAACGCCCAGCACTTCATAGTCCACGAAGTAAGAGACCTCTGAGCCTTCCGGACCCAGCACGTCGATAGCACTCTGTTCCGGCGTCAGCATTGTTTCAGGCGGGTTCAGGAAGCCTTCGTGTTTGTGCGACTGCAGCAGTGCTTCCACCCGTTCCCGCAGAGCGTGGTCAGCGCCGCACTCGGTGTTCAGAAACGCCTCACGCTCCTGCGACGATTCGATTTCGATTGCCCGCAAAAAAATCTGTTCTTCGTCCATTTTCTGGTGCTCCAGGTTGCCGGGAGTTGTCTTCGCAGAACAATGCGAAATCTCCGCTGGAATCCCTCAGGTTCTTTTCCCGTTCCTCCGAAATTCATGCAGATTCATCACGGACACGAATCACCTCCTGATGCAGCCATGCGCGTGAATACGCCCAGTATCGTTCGGCCGTCGCGACGGAAATGTTCAGAAAAGCGGCCGCTTCAGCCATTCTCAGGCCGGAAAAATAGCTCAGCTTGATCAATTCGGCTTTTACCGGAGCCTGATTATTGAGCCGTTCAAGGTCGGTATCCAGAGCCATCAGGTCGTCATCGGATTCGGCGACGGCAAGTTCGGGTAAAAACAGGATGCGAACCATGGCGCCGCCGTGCCGCACTGTTTTTTTTTCGGCGAGCGTTATCAATCAGAATGCGACGCATGGCTTCCGCCGCGGCAGCAAAGAAATGCCCCCGGCCATCCCATTGTTTGCTGTCCTCCCCGCCCAGCAGTTTCAGGTACGCTTCGTGCACCAGAGCCGTCGGCTGAAGAGTCTGTCCCGGCTTCTCATTCGACAGTTTCGCCGCCGCCAGTTTGCGAAGTTCGTGATAAACCAAAGGCAGAAGTTTATCCGAGACTTCTTCATCACCGCGTTCGATGGCAGACAGGATTCTTGTAACGTCACTAATCGCCGCATTGTAGCCCGACGAGGACACGATTGCCTCCGTGCAGGTCCTGCCGTGGCCACGCAATTCTTCAGGTTCAGTTCTCGGAAACTCAAACGGTTTGTCGCTCTCGCAGGAACCCACCGCATGTTGACACAGCTCGTCAACCGTTCCGTGTCGCCGGGGACGCACATCGAACATTGTCGCTGTCTTAATCACGACGTTTGGCAAACGAACGTCTATGACATAGAGTGACGTTTAGCTGCTTCCCATGCAATTCCTGACTCACGACATCAGTGCCGAGAAACCTGCGAAACTTCGACCGTGGTGACCGCGCTGTATTGCGTCATTGATCATATTCGCAAACATTGGAGTCTCTATCATGAGGAAAGTTTCGATCCTCCCGTCGGCCTGGAACGTGCCCGCGGAATTTCGGGAGCGCCTGGGCGACCAGGTCGGGCGACAACGTGCGATGTTGTCGGATGGCCACTTGCTGCTGATTCTGCACGACTTGCCATCGCCCGAGGACATTGAACGCAAGGGCCGATTCTTCTGGCGTCAGCCCGATGGGACATGGAGTTCCTATTCTCGTGACTCTGGACCGCGAGGGGTCAGTAAGCACCTGGACGAATACTTTAACCTCGTCACTCGATTCGAAGAGCAGGACGAGCAGGCCACCAGCTCCGCCGACTATTTTTCTGTGATTTATGGTCTGGCACCAATTCATCGATCGGCCAGAAACATGCACCAGGCGCTACAGCAAGCGCGCGAGCTGTGTCCACAGGATCGAGACATCATCAATTTCCGAGACAGAGCTTATCGCATCGAACGCACGGCCGAACTCCTCATGGGCGACGCAAAGGCGTCGCTGGAGTTCTCTATCGCCAGGCGAACCGAGGAACAGGCGGAAAGCAGCCATCAAATGGCAGTATCATCCCACCGGCTGAATATCCTGGCCGCCTTTTTCTTTCCCATGGCCACGCTGTCTGCACTTTACGGCGTCAATTTGCAGCACGGTTTGGAAAAGATTCAAAGCATCTCGGAACTCGCATCTGCTCCGCCGCCCTCGTTCCCTTTTCTGCTCATAATCCTGGTAGGTATTGTGCTGGGTTTTGTCCTGAAATCATTCGTGGCGAGTGGAAAACCCTCGCGACCTGAAAACGTTGAGAAGGTTTGACGACGGGGTCGCTCCCACCGGAAGCAAGTGGAGCCAGAGATGATTCGCGCAGAGTGCCATCAACTCACCCGTAGCTTCGGAGTCCAGGCAAACCACACTGCAGAAACGACGATTCTGCTCAGTCAGCCGCATCTCGCCAAATGACGGCGGATACCGAGAAAGCGTATGGGAAATCGGGAGCCGTGCTGCCAATCGACTGTCTCCTGGCGCCCGCGTCACGTCCACGAGTTCTTGACACTCAGCAAAAGACCAGCGATGAAGGTGCCCTGGATGCGATTACCGCCACTCACGCAGCTTGGTTTTAAGTGCTCCACCTTCGCGGTTCTGTGCAAGCAGCTACGCACTCATGGCACGCCCTCGAGTGGCACCTAGTGCTCGTTAACTTCATTCAGGATGTCGTGTTTAATTTCTTGCCTGGGCCTGATCATTCGATAGTCATTCCATTATCTCCGGTTCCTCTGGCGCGTTTCAAATCGATCGGGGGTTGAATTCTCGTGGATCGTGCGAGTAACCTTCCAGCGTACCTCAACCAACTGCCAGCCTCCCCAATCCATGTTTTTTCCACCGTCCTGTCCACAGCGCTGCTGAAGAAACCAAATCAATGTACAAACAACCTTCATCAATGGTCGGACTCAGTCTCCGGTTAAGTCGTGTCACAGGACTATTGTCTTCCTTAATCGGCCTCGGGGCGTCAAACACATTCGCAGAACGACCGCCGAACATCATTTACATCATGGCCGATGATCTCGGATACGGCGACCTCGGATGTTACGGCCAGAAGAACGTTAAAACGCCGAATATCGATCGCATGGCGGCAGAAGGCATCCGATTTACAGATCACTACGCCGGACACACAGTATGCCGACCATCGCGACTTGTGTTGTGGCTGGGACAACATGTCGGTCATACCAAACTGACTGGCAATCGGGCCAGGAATCTCAATGGAATGGAGTCAACGGTTGCCCAGCGATTAAAGACGGCTGGCTATGCAACCGGCGGTGTTGGAAAATGGGCTCTCGGGAACGTTGCAAATGTCGACGAAATCAATAATTCAGGCCATCCCAACAACAATGGATTTGACTACTGGTACGGGTATTTAAACCAAGGCAATGCGCACAATTATTATCCGCCGTTTCTGTGGGAGAACAGGGAACAGGTCTCACTGTTCGGCAACGTGCTGAGCGATGTTCCGCTGGCGCGAGGACGCGTCTCGAAACAGAAGGTTACTTACTCACACGACCTCATCACAGACGCGGCACTGCGCTTCGTGCGACGCAACAAGGAGAAGACGTTCCTGCTACACATTCACTGGACAATTCCGCACGCCAATAACGAAGGTGGTCGAGTCAATGGTGACGGTATGGAAGTACCGGACTACGGACAGTATGCCGACAAAAAGTGGCCGAGTCCGGAGAAAGGTTTTGCCGCGATGGTCTCACGCATGGACGCTGACGTTGGACGACTGATGGGACTGCTGAAAGAATTGGACATTGACAACGAAACACTGGTATTGTTCACATCGGACAACGGCCCGCACGAAGAGGGCAATCACAAGCACGCATTTTTCGATTCCAATGGACCTCTGAAAGGCTTCAAGCGATCCATGCACGAAGGTGGAATTCGAGTCCCCCTGATTGCCAGACACCCTGGAAAAATCGCGCCGGAGACAGTGTCCGATCATCCGTCGGCATTCTGGGACTTCCTGCCGACAGCATGCGGGATTGCCGGAGTCGATGCGTCCGATCGTGAGGATGGAATCTCTTACCTCCCGACATTGCTTGGCAAGCCCGATCAGGAAAGGCACGAGTATCTGTACTGGGCCAGTCAGGAAGGCGCAACCTCGATCGGCGTTCGCTATGACAAATGGAAACTGGTGAGGTACCGACGACCTGGCGGAAGGTTGAATGGAAAACAGGCAGAGAGCAATGATGACTGGCGGCTCTATGATCTGTCCAAAGACATTGGTGAAGAGGATAACGTCGCAGCTGAGAACGGGGACATCGTCACACAAATTCGCAGCCTGTTAAAACGCGATGGACTTGACGGGCAATAACAGTCAAAGGAACTGAGCAGCATCAGAAACGGTGATTCCCTGACAGGTTCCGAATGCAATTGAGCTCCTGAGTTCCCCATGCAGAGTTTCGATCCGAAAACACCGGTCTTAACGGCGTGGAAGCAATCGTCGTGAAATCGTCTCACGACTGTTGACACATCGTCGCCGCTCGGAAGTCTGTAAAAACGAAAACCTCGCTCGCAATAGTTCCCGTTGTTCAGGCAAACAACTTGATGCGAAGTGAACATGTGAATGATCGTTGATATGCTCACAAAGACTTCCCTGAATCAGGACGAACCAGACTGACCGATGACACCACAAAATGACAAGCAGCTCTTCACTCCCGGACCTCTCACGACCAGCGCTGCCGTCAAGGAGGCGATGTTGCGCGACGTGGGCTCTCGGACAAAGACATGGTGATTTATCCGGGCAAGCTGACGGAGGTGGACTGCTTTTGGATAGGCAGAATATTTGAGAGCGACATCGAGTCGCTGTTGACAGCAACCGAAGCAACATTTCTGGAGATGCATGTGGAGATTCCCGATCGAAGTCCCGCTCGCGAGAGTGAAGCATCGCACACCATCGAATACGAAGATTACGACAGCACGTCCGGCAGCTACGACAACACGCGGGTCCCGATCGGTCTGCCAATCATCCTCGATTATCTGGCGTCCACACCGACCGCCTTGAGCGGACAGACGGTGCTGGATGCGGGCTGCGGGACGGGCAGCTGTCTGTCCGAACTTCGTGGTAGGATTGGCATGTTGCATGGCCGGGAGTTGAACGCGGGCATGCAGCAGGTCGCCAAAAAGCGATTCACTGACGACCCGGCCGTGCAGATCGAACAGGGTAGCATTACGGAATTACCATTTGCTGATGAAACATTCGACGGAATCCTTTGTAACCAGGTTCTTCACCATCTCGACCGCGGCCAGCACGACGATGCCGACTCCGCTGATTTCCCCAACGTCCGTAGCTTTTTCCGCGAGGCTTCTCGTGTGTTGCGGCCTCACGGCGTCCTTGTGATCAACACCAGCAGTCACCAACAGCATCGCGACGGATTCTGGTGGGCCGCCCTGATACCTGCAGCCATCGATCGGATGTTGATACGTTTTCCGTCGATTGATCGGCTCGAAAAAATTTTCCAACAGACGGGTTTTGTCGGCTTTGAAACCACAGTACCCGTCGATGAAGTGCTGCAGGGCGAGAATTATCTGGACCCGGCGGGACCGCTCAGCGCGGCCTGGCGCGCGGGAGATTCCTCATGGTCTCTCACCACCGATCAGGAGCTTGCACACGCACTCGACAACGTCTCGGCCGGGCTGGAAAACGGTAAGATGGCCGCCTTCCTCGAAGAACGCGAGCAGCTGCGAGCAAAGATCGGCCAGACGACGTTTCTGGTCGCTCGCAAACCATAGACAACCAGCCTCAACGAAACACCTGCTCACAAATCATCCGGCAAATGCTGTTTGAGAAGCAGCGATGCCTGAAAGAAAACACCGAAGGAAATCGCATAAAGACGGACTATATCGTGATGAACGCTGATCTGGTCAGGCAGGGCACGACAACGGTCAGTCTGCTGAATACGTGTCAGTGGTGACTAGAGCAATTTACTTATTGTCTTGAACGATACTGGCTCGTGGGAGTAACGAGCCTGCTATCGAAAACCGACTTTCGCGGCCACAAGTCAGCGTGAAACGCTGTAGTCCGGACCGGAAAATCACCGAGGCGAGTGCCGCTTGAAGGTGGATGCAGTGAGCTATCGAGTGCGTTGGACCGTGATTGAATCGACTTCTACTTCCGTTCCCGGATTCCCGCTTAGTGTGACCTCAAGTAATTCAATCGTACCTTTCCACGCAGCCTTTCCTTTCAGCGGTATTTCCACCCGCGCGAACTCTTTTGCTGATGTCACGCGTTTCGGTTGCCGCAACGCTCTGCCGTTAGCGATTGCCTGAACTTCGACGTCGCCTTCCGCGCGAATCCTGATGACGAGATACTGATCGACATCCATCACTGTTGCCTTAAGCCCCTTGCGGACAAGGCGACTTCCGCTGTCTCCCAAAGCAAACCCCAGGTACCCCTGAAATCCGGCGATGTTGTCCGGAATCCCGCTGGACTCCCAGCCTTCTGTCTGCCAGCCGCCACAGTCGAATTCAAAAACGAGTCGACCGTCTGCCGGGTCCCGCTTGTTGATCACCTCCCACTTGTCCGAAAGACCATCTCCATCACTGTCAGGCCGATTGACCTCGTACTCCGGATTGACACCTCGTCCCCCTTGCCAGTCGTCTCCATTGTGGCGCATGGCAGCCAATGATTCTTCCCCAGCGCCGGCATCTCCTTTGGCCAGCCAGTCGTCGAGTAACCGACGGTGTCGTTTAACCTCATCTGAATGGCCGGGATCGTCCAACAGATTGTGCACCTGCGCCGGATCGTTCACGACGTCATAAATTTCTTCCGCCGGGCGTTCACCGAAGTAGATGCGCGTGAGATCCTGTGAGAGCTTACCGGACGCATAGAGCTCTTTCAGGTTCATAAGATAATTCTGGCTGTCACGATACTGAGGCTGCAGCAGTACACGGTCAAGCTTGTAGTTACGCGTGAAGCGATACTTATTCGTTCGAATGGTGCGAACGCGGTCGATGGTGTGATCCAGCCGATCCTTGGCCGAAGCAACCCAATTCCGCGACTGAAAATCATCTGCAAACAGATCCCTGCCTTCATACCAGTCCGGAATTTCAATGCCCGCCCATGCGAGTGTGGTGGCCGACAGATCAAGGGTGCTGATGAGATCATTTCGCACGCCCTGCTTCGGAACATACTTGTCCGGCCCCATCATCATAAACGGAACGTGAAGCCCCCCTTCGGTCGGCATTTGCTTGTGTCGAACAAGATGATTCGCCCCGTGGTCTGAGAAATATACAACAATCGTGTTCTCGCCCAGTCCGGAGTTTTTTAATCCGGCAAGAATCTCTCCAATGTGGTCGTCATCGGTCCGGATTGCGTCGCAGTGCTGAGCCACGACATCGCGATAGACATCGTTTTGCGGATAGTCCGCCGCAACGGTTACGGTCGCCGGATCAGTCCGGCGATCCTGCGGAAACCTCCTGGTGTTGCTCTTTCCTCCCTTCGTTTGAAACTGAACAAAGAACGGCTGGTTGTTGCCCAGCACGCTCCAGCTGTCTGCCTGCCCCTTCATCTGCAGTTTCGAATATGTGGCAGCGTTATCCCAGACAAAGTTGTAGTCAGTTTTGCCGTGGTTGTAGGTTGAATATCCCGCTTCCTTCATAAGCTGCGGCAGCAGCTTCATCCCCTGGGGCAGGTAGAGCTGGGCATCTTTTGCCCGAGATGAACGATGTTCATGAGCGCCGAACCGAATCTGACTTGTTCCGCACATCATCACTGAACGGCAGGCGGAACAAACGGGAGCAGGAACGAACGCGCGGTCAAACCGCACACCTGCAGCCGCGATCGAGTCAATGTTGGGCGTCGCCGATTGATTCGCTTCGTGGCCATAACAGCCCATCCAGGGAGACGTGTCTTCTGCGAAAATCCATATAATATTGGGACGTTCTTCCGCCGAAAGCACGTTGCCTGTAAGAATGAAACAGATCAGGGGAACGTAGTTCTTCATAGATTGAGCCCTTTTGCTATCTGTCGATCGCGCAGTCAACGTACCCACTGGTCAAGTCTACAACAACTGATTAAGTCCAAAAAAAACGGGAGCACACTGTCCCTTTGGAAGAGTCGGTCTGAAATAGCAGAGAGGACCTTCCGTGGCCGCCATCGGCGCTGCCGGAATAGCGGTGGTATGACGGCATGACTCAGCAGAAAATTCAGTCATTCAACGATTTCCTGACACTTCAAAACTCCAGCCGAAACCCCATCGACTGCCGTCTGTGTGTCTGGCTGTTTCGGTCATTCGATCCATATCCGTCTTTGCGATTGTCACGTGGGCTTCCAGAGCCCGATGTTCTTCGTCCAGTTCCCAGATATGGATGTGATGCAGATCAATGACGCGGTCAATTTTCGACAGGTCGGTTACCAATCTGTGAATATCGAGATCCGCGGGAACGCTTTCCATAAGAATCGAAACAGTTGGTTTCAACAGTGACAGCGATTGCCAAAGCATGAAGACCGCCAGTGTCATCGTGATTGGCAGGTCAACGAAATGTCAACCTTTCAGCAGAATGACCACACCACCAAAGATCACGCCGACGGAAGCCAGTGCATCTGCCAATTTGTGCAGGAATCCAGCCGGCAGGTTTACGATACCATCAGACATGCCGTAAAGAAATAAGACCGTTGCCAGATCCACGGCAAAAGCGATGCTGGCAACGATGACCATCAGCCATCCCGTCACGTCCTGTGAACCGACGTATCGGGAAACGGCTTCGTACAGCACGTACAACCCTACGAGTGTCAGCAGCAGATCAACAACTTCTCCAATCGCTTCCGCCCTGCGATACCCGAATATTCGTCGGTGATCGGCCTCTTTTCGCGAAACTATTCGAGCCACCAGAGTGATCGCCGGCGCCATGCAATCGCTGAAGTCATGAACGGCATCAGCGATCAGCGACAAACTACCGGACAGAACGCTAACCACAACTTCAACGATGCTCAGAAGCAGATTGAGCCCTATGGCCCAGGTCAGCCGAACGTCACTGACATGACTCGTTTCGTGAGAATGTAGGGCTTTGTACGTGAAAGATCATCGGCGGAGGAAATTGAAGAAACATTGACAGCAGTCTGGCTGAACACCTTCGCTATGTCTGTTTGGAGCATCCGGCATCCCGGCAAATCTGCAGGCCGTGGGAACAGGTCACACAGAGCGGGGAAAACACGTCACAATTAACCGTTCCGTTTCAGGCATTTGATTTTGCACCAAGAAGTCCGGAATACTGAATTGCATGTCAGAGGTTAGCGCATAGCTGGAGATCCATGTGCTTCATTTTGTAACCGCGGCTGCTTCTTCCTGCCATCTTCCGCGGCCGCCGGCATACGCTCTCACAGGTCATATTGCCCTGGCTCGGGGCGAGAACTACAGCCGTCCGTCCCGCAATCGCTGTGCCTCACGCAGACTCAACACATCGGCGTGCCATGTCGGAAGCACGTGCGTGATTGCGATCGATTCGAGGTTAGCCACCGTTCCTCGAATGGCTGCAATTCGCAGCGGCCAGAGTGACCAGTCCAGCAATAAAGCAACTGCCCCGCCCAGCACCAGCCAGTTGGCCCATTTGGCGAACCGCGTGTGATAACTGAGTACTCGGCCATACTTAAACAGAGCATAACATGTGGTGAACGCGTAGCAAAACACCGGAACTGCCAGCCACGCCACCTCGCTTCGCAGTACATCCTATTTCAGAGTCAGACAGCCAAGCCCCAGGCAGGCGTACAGAATGGCATCTGACAGACTGTCCAGTCGGGCTCCGAAATCCGAACGCTGGTGCAGCCACCGAGCGAGTTTGCCGTCCACCCAGTCTGACACGTGCAGCACTACAAATAGGCCAACGAAAGCTGTGGCCCACCCCGTCATCGCCAGCCAAAGCGATGCCAGAGACCCAATGATTCGGAAGCCGCAGATCACATTGGGAACCGTCAGATA
>JAQWLN010000254.1 GCA_029247265.1 Fuerstiella sp. | reverse complement strand
GTTAATAGTTCCATAAATCTTACCTTTCCGCCCACACATTTCCACACACGCATGACCAGCTTCGACCTGAGCCGAATTACTCGTGAAACCGGCGTTCAACACGTTGAGTATCACGAATCACTTGATTCCACGAACAAATTGGCTCGCGAAGTACTTATCGATGTGCTGCCACTGTGCCCCGCTCTGGTGTTGACGTCCAATCAGACGGCAGGTCGCGGACGGGGCGCAAATACCTGGTGGGCGACGTCCGGTGCGCTCACGTTTTCGCTGGTGCTGAATGCGGCTGACCTTGAGTTGTCTCCGGATCGATTGCCGTTGATTTCACTAGCAACGGGACTGGCCGTGCGAAACACAATTGCTGCCCTTGTGCCTGGCAGTTCCGTCACCGTCAAATGGCCCAATGACGTACTGGTCGGTGGGGCTAAGGTATGTGGCATCCTGACGGAACAGCATGCGATTGATGGACGATCGGCGCTTGTTCTCGGCGTCGGCATCAACATGAACAACTCACTGGCTCCAGCGCCCGAAGATGTGCGGCAGCGAGCCACCAGTGTCTTCGACCTGTGCGATCAGCATCATGACCTGACAGACACTCTGATCCGACTGTTACCGCAGATCGATAGCACGATCAACAACCTGCGTAGTCGACAAACGGCGTTGTTGGCGGAACTGAACTCACACAGTTATCTGAACGGTCTTACCGTGTCACTGCAGATGGGCCAATCAACAACCAACGGTCTGTGCCGTGGCATCGACGATTCCGGTTGTCTTGTTATCGACGACGGTGACACAATTCACCGATTCAACGCTGGCACAGTGACGAATTGGCAATGACCACTGCCACGACAATAGCCCCCAACAAAAACAATGGCTGACGGCACCCCTATTATTGGGCACCGCAGCCGTTGCGGAAATGGATTCAAGAGGTCTGCCCCTTTTCTGACCGAGCGTCATTCCTTTAGTTACCTAACCATGAGTCCAGGGTGTCAGCGGCGTTCTTGCTGCTGGTCGCTGGAATCAGTTCCTTTTTCGACACACTGGTCAGCTTGGCGACATACTCCATGGTGCTTTTCAGAGCACCAGGCGTAGCCGTGGCATCGACCTTGCAGCAGTAGATCACGAGGTAGTCACCATTTTCAGAATTCTCTACTGTCCATGCTCCGATCTTGGTGCGTGCACTTTGCTGCAGCAGTTTCATCACGGTCTCCAGACTGGGAGCTTCCTTCAGCGTCGCTGCCAACGCCCAGACCTTACGAACGTCCGCCCGTTCAAAGTACTCAACCTCTTTTGTCACGAACACCGACTGCTTATCGTTGTCTTTCTGATCGAACGAAACTTCAAAGTGGCCGGTTTCGTGCTTCGTGAATTTCAGTTCGGTTTTTTCAAGGACTTCGACGACGGGCAGTGGAGCTGGTTTCCAGGGGCTGTCCAGAAACTCTTTCACTTCTGAAACATCAACACTGTAACTGACCAATCGTGCTTTGGGAGAAATGGCCTGAGAGATGGCAACCAGCTCGCCGTCGTTGTTGACCACAGGTCCACCGCTGTCACCGGAGTTGATGGGGGATTGTGTTTCGACAACCATGAAATCATGTTCGCCGGCTCCTGTTCGGAACTGCTTCTGATACACCGACCGAACGGTTCCGGAAGTGAAGACCCACAGAGCCTCAGTCGAGCCGGGGTTTCCGATAGACTGAACGTCTTCGCCTGGTCCGGTCGAGTCTTTCGCAAGTGGAATGGCGACGGCATTCTCAGGCAGTCGATCCAGTTCCACCAAAGCAAGGTCACGTTTGCGGTCCACGCCAAGCACTCGGCCGCGGATGCCCAGCTTCTTGACGTTCTTCAGATAGTGTGAACGGTCCACGATCGGCTTGCCGTTCTTGGTCTCCGGAAAGAAGATCACAGTCGCCCGAGCGTCGCCAACCACATGAAAGTTGGTGATCAGCAGTTTTTTCTCTGCGTTCACCAGTACTCCCGTTCCGCTGGATGTTTCACCGCCCGTTTTGGCCAGGACCCACGCCGTGGAATTCAAGGTCTTGCTGTAAATCTCGCCGTCCGCAAAAACAGTGCCGGCGAGGGATGCGACAGCCATGACACACACGGCAAATCGAGTCATTACATATGTCGTTGAAGTTTTCATAACGCCACCATTTCCGAGTCATGAAGGGTTCGTTGAGAAACAGGTCATTTGACCTGATGCAATAACCTTCAGCGAAAAACCACGGAATGTGTTTCAGCCTTTTTCGAATGATCTGGACCTGGAACGCCAGGTGCCTGCTGTTTTGGTGGCATGAGGCAGCAGATCAGTCGTAGAATCCCGGAAATTCACAGTTTCCAGTCCTTCCTCGATTTGCCCGCACCGGCCGTTACGACGACCGCCAGAAAGCTACCGGATGCCAGACCTGTCAGCACTTCGCCACATCTCAGCAATTTGCCTTATGACGCTGGTCATGAACACGGCGATGGCGAAGGGACGCCCCAATATCCTGCTGTTTACGGCTGACGATCTGCACGCAGAATCTCTAGGCGCGTACGGCGGCCGCCCGGGTGATCTCACACCAAACCTGGATGCCTTTGCCGCCTCGGCCATGACGTTCAATCGCGCCCATGTCAATGCGGCCATTTGTGCCCCATGTCGAGCGATCATTGCCACGGGACGATACAGCCACCGTTCCGGCGCAATGGGATTCATGAAGGCCAGAGAAGATGTTCCCGACATCGTGACGACGCTCCAAAATGATGGATACGTCGCAGGGATTTTTGGCAAGGTTGGTCATTCAACACCAAAGACCTCAATGAGATGGGGTTATCACTTCGACCAGAAGGAACTGGGAAACGGGCGCAATCCTGAAATTTACTATCAGCGCAGCCGGACGTTCCTTGAACAAACCAAACGCGAGGGGAAGCCATTTTACTTCATGGTGAATTCGCACGACCCGCATCGTCCCTACTGCAACCCTGAGAAACTTACGAAGGGTGCGTCCATGCCATCACGCACCTTTGATCCTGCTGAAGTCTCTGTGCCCGGATTTCTACCGGATCTGCCGGGTGTGCGTAACGAGCTGGCTCATTACCTGAACTCAACGCGACGGCTGGACGACACGTTTGGAAGAGTCATGCAGGCCCTGCGTGAATCAGGTTTAGAAGACAACACGCTTGTCATATTCATGTCAGACAACGGTATCGCTGTGCCGTTTGCAAAATGCAACGCATGGTTTCACAGCTCTCGAACTCCAATGCTGGCTCGGTGGCCAGGAACAATCGATGCGGGCACAACGAATGACCACGATTTCGTTTCCACCGTCGACCTGTTCCCCACATTCATGGAAGTCAGCGGTGTTGCGGGGCCGGACGGACTGGATGGTCGTTCTTTCCTGCCGTTGCTGAAACAACAGTCGCAGGCGGATCGCCGGTACGTTTTTACTCAAATTGATTCCAAAGCCGGAGGAGATGCCGTGCCGATGCGCAGCGTACAAAGTGGAGAGTACGGGTATATCTACAATCCCTTCAGCGATGGCAAACACTGGTATCGAAATAACAACGAAGGCAAAACGATGGCGGCTATGCAGGCGGCCGCCAAAACGGATCCCGACATCGCGGCTCGCATCAACCTGTTTCGTTATCGCGTGTCGGAAGAATTCTACGACCTGAAGAACGACCCGGACTGCCTGCACAATCTCATCGATCGGCCGGATCTTCAGCCGTCCATCCAACTTCTGCAGGCTCAACTGGTTGCTCATATGACACGAACCAACGATCCGATGCTGCCGGCGTTTGAGAACCGAGAAGATCGCGAGGCCGTTGACGAAATCCTGTTGAAGACGTACGGACCTCCGAAGGAGTCCGCGAGAAAGAAGAAGGCATGGAAGAAAAAACAAAAAGTTGAGTGAACGTTGCCTGTGGGCCACCCGACCTGTGCACAGTGTGACGGCGTTGAAGTGTTGATGAATTTCGTTCGCCTCAGAAAGGCGGCAGCAATCGGCGCAGGCCCCACAACAATACGACAACCAGAAAAAAGCAGTTTCGCACGACCTGAAGCAGAAACGAAGACTGCAGTGGACGCTCCGGCAGACCAGTCTCGGTCACTCGTATCAGTTGTTCGCTGAGTTTGCTGATCCAGCGGGGATTGCAGGGCCAGTCCACGATTCCGTCGGCCAATTTGTCCGCGACTTCTGTCTCACACCCGGCAATTCCACCGGCGATCGCAGCCGTTGAATCCGCGTCACCTCCGCAAAGAATAAGATTGCGTAGTGTCGCGCCCAATTGTCCCCGATGGCGTAACCACGCATGAATTGCGACGGGGACTGTGTGCAGCGTGTAGCCGGTAGCTCCCGTTGGACCACAAAGTCTGAGGCAAAACTCCTGAGTTGACTCTTCCGTGGCCAGGCTGGCTTCGACTTTGTCCATCGCGGCCAGCAACTGTTGGGCGTGTTCGCCCGCCAGGCGACCACGCAGCAACAGGAAATAGGTCGAATGATCAGGAAATTCATTTCGGGCCGCTCCCCATGCGGCGATCGCTACCGCCGCGGCACCGTGTTCTGCGACCGGATCGGTGTGAGTGATGCGGGACGACAGATGATTCAATCGTAACACAACATCCAGACTATCGATTGCTGCGCCAAGGATAGGCGCTCGCATGGAAGGCCCGTTGCCGGCTGAAAACACTCCGCTTCGAGCGGGGCCAAAGCCGATGCATAGTTTCAGGCAGGATCGCAGAGTGGCTCGTCCAATTCCCGCAGGCATCGCCAGAAACCACCGCCGCAATCGTCTGGCAAGTTCCGCTTCAAAGACGCCGTCATCCTGAGCTGACGCGATCAAACACTGAGCCACGATGCAGGCGTGCTCTGTGTCGTCCGAGACCATGCCACGCCCCGACAGGAACCGAAAACGATTGGGATGTCCAAGCAGTTTGCGACTTCGCTCCGCAGTCAGCCCCTCGTACGGCAAACCCAGAGCATCACCAACAGCTGTCCCCAGCAGAGATGATTCGATTGGGGGGCGACTGGTCATGTTTGCAACCGGCCAACATTGGCAATGATGAGACAAAGTGTGCCACTGGCTTCGCCAGTGCCTGTTCGTCAGCCATATCCTGCAGAGACAGCATAGAAACGTTGTGTTGCCGTCGCAGTCTGTATGGTATGACGATCGTTCTTCCTGGAATTCGTCGGAAGTCCAGAAAGACCAATCACACTGGCAGAGCCAGTGGCACACGTGTTTTTGTCTACTTAATACTCATTCTCTTCCGAGTCACCTTCTTCAATTGCCGTGAACGTGGATTTCACAACCTGGCGGATAGTCTGGTTGTCGCGTTCGTTCACAAGTTGGGATAGAGCATCGTCAAAGGACATAACGCCCAGATCTCCGTCGATACGACAACGGACGGCGACTGCGTTCTGTTCGGCTTCCTTCGGACCGACGACCAGCATGTACGGAATCAGGTCGACCTGAGCTCCTCGAATCTTGGCCTGCAATTTGGCACTCTGCAGATCCGTGGTGACTCGGAAACCACTTTGCCGCAGCTTGGCGGCAACTTCTTTGGCGTATTCGTCCGTCTTTTCGCTGAGCGGCAGGACCCTGATCTGCTCCGGTGCCAGCCACAGCGGGAACGCTCCGGCAAAGTGTTCAATCAGCACGCCCACGAACCGTTCCATCGATCCAAACGGGGCTCGATGAATCATCACTGGACGATGAGGTTTATTGTCGCGGCCCGTGTATTCCAGTTCAAATCGTTCCGGCAGATTGTAGTCCAGTTGAACGGTGCCCAGTTGCCATTCACGGCCCAGGCAGTCCTTGACCATGAAGTCAGCCTTGGGGCCGTAGAATGCAGCTTCACCCGGCGTTTCAATGTACTCCTGGCCTTCTTCGGTTAACACCTTGCGCAGAGTGTCCTGGGCCTGCTGCCACAGCTCATCGCTGCCCACGTATTTGTCAGAACCCGGTTCCTTGGTGGACAGCTGCACTCGGTAGTCTTCCAGGCCGACGGCGTTCAGAACGTACTTCACAAGGTTCAGAGTATCCTTGAATTCCTGTTCCACCTGTTCTGGCGTACAGAACAAATGTGCATCGTCCTGAGTCAGACCTCGCACACGCAGCAGGCCATTCAGTTCTCCTGACTGCTCGTGGCGGTAGACAGTTCCGAATTCGGCCAGGCGAACGGGCAGGTCACGATAACTGCGTGGAATCGCTTTGTACATCTGAGCATGATGAGGACAATTCATCGGTTTCAGCAGATAGCGTTCCTGCTGCTTTTCCCACTTGCGCAGAACGTTTCGCTTTTCGTCGTTCGTGCCGTTTATCGGAAACTCTTCACCGGTGAAGCCCAGCACCATGGCCGCGTCCAGCAGCGTTTTTTCCTCATCGAACGTCGGAGGCTGCAAATCCTCGTCTTGTGGATCAAGACATCGAATCCAGTGATCGACTAACTGACCGGCCGAATGTCCGAACAGTGGAGCAAACTGCGAATCGCGATAGTACGGAAAGTGTCCGCTGGTCTCGTACATTTCCACTCGACCAATATGCGGCGAGTATACCGGCTCGTAACCTCGTCGAGTGAGTTCGGCTTTGATGAATTCCTCGAGGGTCGCTCGAATGGTGGCCCCCTTCGGCAACCACAGACACAGGCCCTGACCCACGTCCGGATTGATCGTGAACAACTGCAGCCGGCTTCCGAGAACACGGTGATCGCGTTTCTTCGCTTCTTCGATCTGCGCCAGATACGCCTTCATTTCTTTTTTGTCAAAGAAAGCGGTTCCGTAAACTCTCTGCAGCGACCGGTTGGCAACGTTGCCTTTCCAGTGTGCCCCGGCGACGCTGAGGATCTTGAAGGCCTTAATCATGCCGGCATGAGGAATATGCGGGCCGCGGCACAGGTCGACAAATTCGCCCTGGCGATAGAAGCTCAGAGACTCATGATCCGCCAGACCACCTTCGATGTGTTCGACCTTCAGCTCCTGATTCAGATCCCTGCAGAACTGAATCGACTCTTCGCGGTTCATGGTGAAGCGTTCAAACGGCTCCGCTTCCTTCGCGACCTTTTTCATCTCGGCTTCGATCTTCGGGAAATCGTCCTCACTGATCGGAGTGGCCAGATCAAAGTCGTAGTAGAATGTGTTTCCCTTAACCGGACCGAAGGCCAGTCCAACGCCTTCGTACAGCCTCATGATGGCTCGCGCCATGACATGAGCGCAGCTGTGTCGCATGACGGCGGCCGCCGCAGCATCGCGAGTTGTCAGCAGCTGCAGTGGCACAGGCCGCAATTCGGTGAGTTCGGCCAGCGGCCGCATCGCGTCGACGGTGACTCCGTCAATGACAGCTGCGGCGGTGGCCCTGGCCAGACCTTCGCTGATGCCCTTCGCGACATCCAGGGCAGTTGCGTTGTCGTCTTTTTCAACAATGGCGCCGTCAGGCAGTTGTACCTCAATCATCGGAATTCGCACGTTTCTTTGTAACAGCTGGCGTTCTGCAAAATCGATTAACAGGGCTTACCTGCCGACACACCAAATGTGCCCGGGATCAGCCCCATTTTTCGAACCGGCAGAGATTTGTCGTATGGGCAAGGCGACCTTAACGAATGGCCCCCTTCTGCAGGCAAAAGTTGCAACCCGCACGACTGCCGAAGGCGGAGTTATAGCTGCGTTCGCAGTTTCTCACAACGGGCAGCGAGACCAGCGCCGCAGGCGCGACAAAAGAGCCCCGGTCTCTTCGGAAGACCGGGGCTCTTGATTGTCGCAGCGCCGTGCAAATCGCCTTTATCGGTTTCGGAACAGGTCCGAGGTATTTCAAAGAAAAATTGCGATGTCAGCGTGACGTCTCCGGTCGTGTTGGTGTTCAGCGAATAAGTAACCCGGCCTTGTCTGCTTCATCCGGAATGAGTTCATCCAGATCGATATTGTCCAATGGCGAGGGAGCCTGTTCCTGTGGCGTCTGTGGGACAGCAGCTTCTGGTGCGGGCTGTACCGGCACGCTTTCGACCGCCACCGGAGGAGCGGCTGGCGCCACAACCAGAACAGGAACGTCCGCACGTGTCAGAATCTGAACATTGTTCAGCTCATTGCATTCCAGCCATTCATCAAAGCTGTCCACCGCCACGATTAACGTGTCGAATGGTGATGGCTGACCATGAATTCGCATCGACATGCAGGTGACGGGCAGCTGGACCTGCACCTGAGTTTCGCAGCCGGCTTCGATTGTTGGCACCGTGATCGTTGCGGTTGGTGAATGCATGTGAATTCGACCAAGAACGCCCACGACTGAAATGCGAAAATCCCCGATCGGAACCGTGCTGTTGTTTTTCATACTGATCTGAAAGACCGGTCCCTTGACTGTGTCGCCGTCACAAACCAGGTGCACGCAAAGCAGTTCCAGGTCGCTAGGTGCTTGTCCGCCCAATAGGTGCGGTGCGTATGTTGGCGCAGTAAGGCTTCCGGAATTCCCAAACGATTGACGCATGCGATTGGTCATCAGCAGATTAATAACGTGCCCGCAATAAGATGTGGGAATCCCCAGCACCTGGCTGGTTCTGATGTGACCGGTATTGACCCGTTGCAGTGCTGTTCCGATCGGTGCCGTCGGAGTCAGAGCAGGAACGGCATTGGCCTGTTGAGCTTCTGCATGTCCCATGCTGAACGCCAGCATTGCACCCATCGCGAACAGTTTGGTGGCATGACTGTGAATATTCATCTCCAGTTCTCCCATAGGTTAAGGTATTGGCAAACGTTGAACTAGGGGCAGATGCCATGGTTCCGCGTATCTAAAAAAGCCCGGCGACTGTGATCAGCAGACACACCGGGCTTTGCAGTAAATCGAAGTTCGTTCTACGCCAGGGTTTGAAAAGAGCGGCACTGGCCGACAACCAGCCAGTGCCTGAATGATGAACGCTGTTCTTAGTGGCAGCCCCAGTAGTAGCTGTAGATCGGAGCCACGACGCAGCGGTATACCGGTGGTGCGTAGCAGATCGTTCGGTAGCTGTACAAAGGTCGACAGTAGTTGTAGCAACCGTAGTTGCGGTAACCGCAGTAGCCGCGATATCCACGGTACCCACGATATCCGTATCCGAATCGACGGAAGCACGCTTCGATGGAGTCCTCTCCATCTTCTGTGCCGGCATCAGCCGTCAGCTGATCGACATCAATGTCCAGATCCATTTCCACAATGGAAACATCGGCGTCGGCAATGGATGCCACATCGATGCTCAGGTCGTCGTCAGCTTTGACAGAAGAAGCCAACATGGTCAGGGGCACGAGTGCCAGCATTACGTTCTTCAACACTTGAGAGTCTCCAGATCCGGCCATGGTGAGTGAATGGAAACAGCAGTTTGCCGGTGGGCTGTTGTTTCCGTTTGTTGTTACTCACCACAGCGAAGACTCTGGAGATCTGTTACAGAGCATCAAAAGCTTTTTATTGTGCAATCGGCGATCAACCAGTGTTTTTCAACACGAAGCACCGCTAAGTCGTTCGGAAATGAGTGGCGGTGCGCACGAAGCAATGAACGATTCGACATCACACGATGGAAGGGGTGGCCGGGGTTGGAACGAGGAACGAGCGAACCCCCCGGGGACGGCGCCGTCTCCTTCGCAAAACCAGCCCAGCCTCGGCCACACGTCCGTCCAGGACGCATATCATGGCAGTCTGCACGCGGAATGGCGCCAACAGGGCGGTCGGCAAGACTGGCCTTAATCAGCAGCGATGTTAATCAGCGATTCCGAATCGGACGATGCACCATAGCGCCTGCAACCCGTCCTTCCAGCCAATGTGTTTTCCTTCCGCATAGGTGCGGCCGGAATAGCTGACGGACATTTCGTAGATTCGGTAATGACGTCGTGCAACACGAGCCGTAATTTCCGGCTCA
This sequence comes from Fuerstiella sp., assembly GCA_029247265.1. GTDB lineage: Bacteria > Planctomycetota > Planctomycetia > Planctomycetales > Planctomycetaceae > Fuerstiella. The sequence continues at coordinate 6,967 of JAQWLN010000254.1, read as the reverse complement.
AAACCGAATCGATTCTGCACGAGTTTTGGTGTCAGGTCGTCAATGACATTCCGGCGGAAAACCTTGTAGCAGGTTTCCATGTCTGTCAGGTTGAGATTTGTAAAGCAGTTGGACATGACTGTCAGAAACTTGTTTCCCAGGTAGTGCCAGTAATACAGCACTCGATGCGCCTGATCGCCAAGAAAACGACTTCCATAGACAACGTCGGCTCGGTCTTCAATGATGGGCTTCAGCAATCGAGGATACTCGCTCGGGTCATATTCCAGGTCAGCGTCCTGAATGATCACGATGTCGCCCTGAACATTCTGAAAGCCGGTCCTGAGTGCGGCTCCTTTGCCCTGATTGACTTCATGAAAGCAAGTGCGAATTCTGTTGAAGTCGTCGCCTTCCGCTTCTGCTTCCAGCTGTTTCATGATTTCACGGGAACTATCACGGCTGCAGTCGTCCACCAGAATTAACTCTTTGCGAATCGGCACGTCACGCACACGATCCACCAGGTGGCGCAGGGTCTTTTCTTCGTTGTACACGGGAATAACGACAGACAGTCGCTGATCTTCAGGAATCGCGTACAGCCCCAGCTGGCGGCAGGCAGATTCACCAAGAGTCTCTTTCTGCGTCTCGTACCACTGCGGCGACCAGGGACGCGTGCTGCTGTTCTGTATTTCTTCCGTCATTCCAGATTCTCAAATGGGAAAGCCGCTTATTGCGGAAATTGACTTGCCGTCAGTCAGCTGCCTGATCGCGAATAGACTTAACCGTTCGAAGAAGCGGCTCCGGTGAATCTCCGGCAAACAGGATGGTACCGGAGCGAATCAGCCGTCCACCAACCAACATCGGACTGGTGATAATCATACTTACGTTTTCTTCGGCCGGTTGCGTGAGACGTTTCCGAACACCGTCACAGAACCGTGAAAAATCGGGTACGCCAAAGTGGCACCACGCACCAAATTGCAACGATTGCAGCGACGAACGCAATTGTAGGGCAAGTCGACCCATCGTAAAGCGGGCGTTGACGTCGTTGCACATTCGCAGTGCCACAGAGCCATCAGGCAGGTGAAACCGGAAACTATCGATGCCAATCGGTCCAAAATAACCGGCCGCCGCGGCAGCTTCACACACCGAAAATCCATGGGTCACGGCGGATTGCCACACACTGTCCAGCTGATCAGCCTGGCAAATCAGGCTGCCCTGGTATCTACCCACGTGATCATTCAGCAATCCGCTGACTCCGACCAGTCGCACTCTGCAACCGTTTTTCCTGTTCACTGAACACGGCGGAATGATTTCGAACTGCAAACCGCACTCTTCTTCGGGCCGAACCCAGGGTTCAAGGTACACACCCCCGCGATGAGCCAGATGTTTCATCAGCCAGCCAATCTGCTGACTGTTCAGTTCAGTGCCGCTGGCCAGCAACCGGTTACGTCCCGCATGGCTGATCTGAGGTTTTGCCACCCAACGTGAAAAACGGAAACGCTCCAGTTGCCGTACTCCGGATTCCCATTCGTTGAGACTGCGACAGATCGTACCAAAGCTGTCTGCGCCGAATGGCAGCAGGCTGTCCTGGTCACATTCGACGGCATCGAGTTTTGCGCTGAAGTCACGTGAATTGACGTACGTGACAGCCCTCGCCGACGGAATCTCCGTCGTTGGCATCTGTACATTCGAAGCCATTTGACGAGTTTGTTCTGTCCATCCCCAGGGAATGACTCGATGCTGACCACCCTTGGCACAGAAGTTTGAATCGTCCACAAATGTGACGTGCGTCAGACATCGCGCCACGTCTGTCGGCATTGCACGTTCGTTCACCAGAACCCGATCGCCGTTCTGGCCCAGCAGTCCCATGAGCGGAGCCAGTTCGTTCATCACCCGAACTGCCTGTCCCGACATCTGCCGGGGCTGTCCGCCCAGATCATCTTCGAAATTCAGATTGGGTACAAAAATGCTCATGGCGTGGATTTGCGGCAGGTCGAATGTCGCGGCAACCTGCGACTGTGGCAAATCCTTCAAAAGAGGCTGATCAGCTGAAAGACAAAAATCGCGGCTCCGATGGATAACTTTGCCAGCATGCCGATCATACGACCGCTCATCGCAGCCGTACCGATTTCCGTTCGTTGAGCCGGCTCAGTCCCTTTCCATGCCTCACCTATCCATGCACCTGCAAAGGCACCAGCGGCGGCACCAGCGATGGCTCCGATCGCAGTTCCGATAACCGGTACTGGAATCACAAACGTGCCGGCAATGCTTCCTGCCATTGACAACACCAGTGACAGAACGACGGCTCGGCGACTGGCCCCTTTTTTCGACGCCTTGGCGGAGCCAGTGAACATTTCGAGAATCTCGCCGAGCACAGCCAGAACCACCACAACAATCAGTGTCGTCCAGTCGGGACCGATTGTCGTACCGGTCGCCAAAAGGAACAGACACAGCGTGCCAACCATGAACCAGTTGCCGGGCAGCATCAGCATATTTGCCCCGACGCAGGCCGCATTGGCCGTAATCAGGATTGTGGCAGCGAACCAGTAATACATGACCAAACTCAGAATGAAGCGTGAATCAGAGCCGAGTAGAATATAGGAATAAGACCGACTACTTCGACTTCCTTCTGAGTGCCAGATACGCGGCCAATGAATCCGCGTAGGGTTGGTCTGTGGTCATCGGGACAAGATTGATGCGATGACGGTTGCAGCCATTGGTAAGTTGTTCGCGAAACTGCCCCAGCTTCTCCAGATAAGCTCGACGGATCTGAGCTGGGTCCACCAGGTGTCGATTGGCGGCGGATTCCAGCGAAGCGAATTGAGTCCATTGGCGAAACGGAAAATCGAGTTCGTCAGGATCCCAGATCTGAAAGATGACAATATCGTGATTCGCATGTCGAAAGTGAGCCAGCGACTTCATCAACTGCTCCACATCCCCGAACAGATCGGAAATAATGATCAACAGTCCACGACGATGAATTTTTGCGACCATTTCGTGAAACACATCGCCGAGTTCCGTTTCGAATTCCGGTTTCTGTTTTTTCAGTTCGTTGATAATTGCCTGCAGATGCTTGGGGCGTGCTCGCGGTGGAATATAGCGGCGTACTTTCTTATCAAATGTGACCAGTCCCACACTATCCTGCTGTTGCAGCAGCAAATACGTCAAACATGCTGCGGTCCTCACCGCATAGTCATGTTTGCTGACTCCGTTGGTGCGGGAGCCGCTGTAGGCCATCGACCCGCTGGAATCGAGCAGGATCGTAGAACGGAGATTTGTTTCCTCTTCGTATTCGCGAATGTACAGACGGTCCGTTTTGCCGAACAGCTTCCAGTCGATCGTGCGAATGTCATCGCCAGGTGAGTAGGCACGATGTTCCTTGAACTCAACGCTGAAGCCTTTGTGCGGCGAACGATGCAGTCCCGAACAGAATCCTTCGACCACTTGTTTAGCCAGCACCTGCAGATTGGTGAACCTGCCGATGTCTCGCGAAGTCAGTACATCAGAAACGTGAGGCATGGTTTCCGTCACAGCAGCTGCTTCGAGGTTTCAGGAAGTTTCTGCAGCAAGCGACGAATCAGATCATCGACGCTGACACCTTCGGCTTCAGCATTAAACGTTGGCACGATGCGATGTCGCAGAACGGGAAAGGCCAGCGTTTCCACGTCGTCGCGTGTGACATGGTGTCGCCCCTGCAGCAACGCCCGCGCTTTTGATGCCAGAACCAGCTGCTGACAGGCCCTGGGCCCCGGTCCCCATTCGATCAGTTCATGAACCCATGCGGCCGTCGATTCATCTTTAGGTCGAGCCGACCGGACCAGATCCAGAACGAATTTCTTGACGTGTTCCGGCAGCGGCACAAGTCTGACCGTTTCCTGACACTCGATGATCTCGGATCCGGAAACCACCGGCTCTGGTTCTGTAGAAACTGTCGACGTCGTGCGATCGATGATGTCCCCTTCCTGATCGCGGCTGGGGTAGTCGACGATCACGTTAAACAGAAACCGATCTCGCTGAGCTTCCGGCAATGGATAGGTGCCTTCCTGTTCAATCGGGTTTTGAGTGGCCAGCACGAAAAACGGTTCGTCCAATCGATACGTCGTCCCGCCAACCGTGACTTCGTGTTCCTGCATCGCCTCCAGCAGCGCGGCCTGAGTCTTTGGTGGAGTACGGTTGATTTCATCCGCCAGCAGCATCTGTGTAAAGATCGGCCCCTTATCAAACACCAGGTCACGGTGGCCGGTTTCTTTGTTCTCCTGAATGATGTCGGTGCCGGTGATGTCGGCCGGCATCAGGTCAGGAGTAAACTGAATCCGGCGAAACGACAGACTCATCGTGTCCGCCAGCGATCGCACCATCAGAGTCTTCGCCAGCCCCGGAACGCCTTCCAGCAGACAATGACCGCGTGCCAGAATTCCTATCAATAACTGTTCGATGACGTCATCCTGGCCAACGATGATTCGCTCCACCTGTTCGCGAATCTTCTGGCACGTATCAACCAGTCGTACGGCCCGTTCCTGATGGTCAACTTCAAGTGATTCCGTGGTTGCGGACATTCGGTGAGATCTTTCGGCAGGTGGAAGATGTTGTCGCTGTCAGGAGGATCGGCAGAGGCCCAATAGTCTAACGACCGGACATAACGCTGTCGTGTCTGCGGAATACCGGCCCCTTGAAAAAGGGGCGGTCTGGTTCAGTATTCAAACAGTATCAATGACCAGAGAGGCAGACCGTGTTCCGTCGAAGGCCGTCATGATGACTCTTGAGCCGCGTTCCACGTCAACCAGCCCGGCCACACGGACAGCCCCGTGCTGATCACTGCGAGTGCCGCGAATGGGGCTTCCATCAACCGTCGTAAAGCGAATATCCGCGTTCGGCAGCGTGCTGATCAGCGGCAACTGACTGCTCGGGCGGCGACCAGTCTGGCTGGTGAGAGTCTCTAACGGACCACCACCCCGCGGTGCATTGTCAGGCGAATCAATCATATTGCGTAATCGCAGGTTGATGACCGGGTCTGCCGGACGAGGATCGAACTCCATCTGCAGGAAGTTCCAGTAGAACGGATCCCCGGCAGCGTGATTGTTCAGCTGCGGATCGGCATGAGTTTTGTGATAGAGCGCATGAACTTCCAGATCGCGACCATCGAAGTCTTTCATCTGCGGACCGAATCCGGGAATCACAGCACGGCCTCCGCTGCGACCTATCGGACCAAAGCTGCATTCGATGACGCCGTGGTCCACGTTCTTCATCAGGCAGCCGTTATGGACATCGCCGTACACAGTGACAACTCCGTCTCGTGAACCGAGAAGTTCCAGCACGCGGTCGGCCCCGGCTTTCACCCAGCCCGCGTAGTCTGCCGTCACTCGGTCTCGCTGATCAAAGGGGCCTTTGATGTGCGAAGCCGCTCCGCCTTTCCAGTTGGTCCCCGTCCAGACAGTGTGCATGCCATTGATGCCGGTCAGACAGATCAGGTCACTGCTGTCGGTCGTCACCACTTCCTGCAGCCACGCAAATTGCTCTTCCCCCAGCAGGCTGCGAGTCGGATCCGTGCGGTCATAAAGATTCTGAAAATCGCCCCACCCCGCGTCGTCCCACATATCCGTGTCCTGGCTGCTGCGCCAGAGTCTGGAGTCGAGTATGACGAAAGTTAAGTCGCGGTTCGGCATTTTCCATGCACGCCACTTTTTCGGATTGGCCAGGGGGTCCGCTTCTTCATCTCCTGTCGTCAGGTGATGTACGATCTGAAAATTCCGACGCATGTAATCGACGTCCTGCCCCAGTCCCTTCACTCGGCGAATGGCCAGTTGTTCGGGCCCCTTGACATCATCCATGCCGTAGTCGTGATCGCCAGGATTGATGACGTTCCAATGACGCATCATCTGCCAGCGACTTGTGGGACCACAGATGCTTTGAGTGACAATTTTGTAAGCGTCGTCAGTGCTGGGTGGGTACAGCACCAGTTCCATATACCAGACATCGTCTTCCCAGACCATGACCTGAAAGTCGAACTCTTCCAGGTGCTTGTACGCTCCGGTGGTCGGCTGATCCCGCACCTGCCAGTCGTCGCCTCCTCCCAGAATTTTCCAGCCGCCCGGTGTCTGCTGCTGCAGTCCGCTGGTTATGGCATGACAACTGAGACCACACATTTTGTATGGGGCCTGCAGTTGTGGCAGCCGGCCAACGTAACTGCCACTTGATGGAACATCACCAACCAGTCCCGTACCCGGTCCACAGGCATCAGTCCCGACTCGTGTGTCCGGCGTGACATTAACGCCATCCTTCCACACGGTGTAATACAGAGCCTTTTCTGCAGGACTGATGGGCAGTGTTGCGTGGATCACGGCGGTGTTGCGGCGCCATTCGTGATTCACAATCTTTCCATTGCCAGCGACGGGCACTTTCTGCCAACCGCCTTCAGGATTCGGCGATTCGGCGATGCGAAGGTCTGCTGTGTCACCGTCGGAACCAAACAGCCCGACGAACCGGCATTGCCATTTGCCGTCGACCAGCTTGAGTGTGTCGCCCAGCGGATAACAGACGTGACATTCGAGCTGCGGAGCATTGAGCTGTTTATTCGTCCCGGGTTTGACTTCGAAGTTGTTGACTTCGAAGTCAATCAGCCCCCGAGCTGCCACCCCGACGTAGCCATTCACCAGGCGTTGGGGGATGTTGTTCCGGATTCTCGCTTCAATTCCATTCGCGGTAATCATCACCGCTACGATCGCCTGCCCATTGTTTCCCGGAACGACGGTCACCGTCAGCGTTACCTGGTCCCCCGGTTTCAATTCCAGGCGGGCATCAACCTTTGCCGCGACGTTTCTGCCGGCCCCCTGCTGATTCCGTCGGCCTCGGCTGGGTGGAACAATCTGCAAAGTGTTGTCGTCGCTCCAGACGATGCGAATGGCATTATTGATCCTGCCATAACTTTCCAGCAGGCTCTTCGCACCAATCGCAATTCCCATGCGGCCATAGCCGTCCTGATACATCTTCCAGTCTG
>JAQWLN010000236.1 GCA_029247265.1 Fuerstiella sp. | reverse complement strand
ATTGTAAGCTATCTTCACTATCTGGGGAAACGATTTGTGCAGCGTTTTTATGCAAACAGTTATCTGTACCTGACACGAGCGATGGACTACTTTGATCTCGCCGAAGGCCATGATTCGCTGGCGGATGCGCTTAGAAATGTCAAGGCGCGTTTTCTGGTTGCGTCGTACGACACCGACTGGCTGTTTCCGACAGCACAAAGCAAGGAGCTTGTGTCAGCACTGTTGCAGGTAGGGAAACATGTTGCCTTCACAGAATTACCGTGTCCGTTTGGGCATGATTCATTTCTCATTGATCTCGGGCCGTTGACCGACATGGTCGCACCATTTCTGGAACAGACACAACTTGCCGGCAGAACATCGGCAGACGAATAGACCATCTCATGTCGAGCACTCGATACCATCTTCCCGATCCGACTGTACAGTTGGCCGACGATCTGATCATGCGGCATATCGACAGCAACAGCCGTGTCATTGACCTGGGCTGCGGTGACGGCAGACTCATGCAGCGTCTCAACGACGAGCGAGGCTGTAATGTCGTCGGAATTGACGTAGAGCAAAAGAATGTTACGGCCGTCATCTCTCGCGGCTTGTCGGTGGTAGCTGCTGACCTGAACCGCGGCTTGGCGGATATACCGTCGGATACGTTTGACTTTGCAGTACTCAGTCAGACTCTGCAACAGGTTCAACACCCCAAACAACTATTGAAGGAAATGCTCCGCGTTGCTAACCGGGGGCTGGTCGTCGTGCCAAATTTCGGCCATTGGCGAGTTCGCTACGAGGTACTCCGCCGCGGACGCACTCCGATTACACAAACCCTTCCGTACGAATGGCATGAATCGCCCAACCTTCATTTTATGTCGATGCACGATTTTCGCGACTTGATGCAAAGCATCGGCCTGCGAATCGTCAAGGAACGTCCTATCATCAACGGCAGGGCTGTAGATCGACCGTGGGCCGCAAATCTGCGTGCCGACAGCGCTTTTTATCTGCTGGAACGAACTGCCGGACCGGCATAGCACCGTACGACCGCGTTGGCGCACGTTCCGTGTCTGCAGCGCAGCTGGTGGGAACTATCGGACTTGAAACGAAACAACTTCTGCCGTTGCCTTGCCGCTGATTCGATCTCTCAGCCGAACCCGAATGTGGTACGTTCCACGAGCAAGGTGTGACGGTACGGTCAGTTCGAAACTTTGATAGTAGTCAGAACGTTCGGACGACGCTTCGTCAGTAATTCCGGACAGGTCGATCGTTTCGATCGGGCCAGCGGATTCGTCGTCGTGAAGAATCTGGAGCTGGGCATCAAAACTGGTCAGACGAGTTCCAGTGGCTGTTGCTCTGGTTGCAAAATTCTCCAGCTCAGCATACAGCAGGATCGGCTGCCCCGGCTCGAAATCGTTGGATGGAAACGTCTCAATCCGACCGTAGCTGAAGATCCTGCTGCAGATGTCAAGCCGGCGACAGCGCAACGCAGCTGCCGGAGCCAAACGACGAACCGCCGAAGTCAGCTGCCCGGCCGCATTGGTCAACGCCAACTCGCGATCGGGTTCGGCCGCGAGAGAACGATACTGGGCCAGCCCCAACATCAGTTCCTGCCAGAAATCCTGTTCAGCGCCCGGCATGATCTCAATAGCTGCGATGGCTTCGCCGGGACGGTTGGCAACCAATTGCAGCAAACGCAGGTCCTGATGTCGCCGCGTGAAAAGCTCCACGTTATTCGGAGTACCGTCGGCCAAACCAGGCCAGTTGCTTAACTCATCGATTGTCTCTGTGATCAGCTGCTGCAGCACTGGGCTGATGGCTTCGAGCGTTTCCGACTTATCTGTGGCGAGCTCACGGATTTCCTGCACCGGCTCGGGCGGCAGCATACCCGCAGAGTCTTCACGCTCTCGAAACGGACTCCAAGACGGCTGTAGACGCTGAAATTGTTCTTTCCAGGTCTGCCGAGGGCCGGCGTCGGCAGCTGGTTCGTACAGACCGCGCAATCGATCGAATACGGAAGGCTCCGTCTCATTGTTTCGGGCACCAGGACCTTCACCGCCTTCCTGAGCAGGGACTGAGTCGATGATATTTCCGGTTTCGGCGACTGGGGTAACCTGACCGTCAAATGTCGCTGTACGCACCGTGAGAGGTGGGGTACGAAATGCTCTGTCAGCCTCCGACGGAGATGCCGAAGGCGCGGCTGAGTTTTCCGACGCAACTGCCGGGCCTGATCGGGAAAGTACCTGCCACTTCACCTCACGATCCGTCAGCACATCGCTCTGAGACATTTCATTGCTGGATTTCCGGTTGATCATGGAACGAATCTGGTCAGCGGCAGACCTTGCCGTGGTTGTACCAAAGGCAGACACGGGCGGCAGAGAATCTCGCGTCCCCCGTTCGACATCGGATTCCGCTGAAACCTGCCTCTGTATGGCACCTTCCATGCGACTGTCCCCGACAGTCGGCTCCTCATTCGCGTCTCGACGCTTGAACATTGGCGTCAGCAGCCGTGCCACCGGTCCTTCCGCAGTATCGTCAGAGCTCCTGGACGCGTCTGAAGAGGTCGAGGGATTGGATAATCCGGAATGACCGGCAGCCCCGTTGCTGGACAACAATGGGGCGGTCCAGTTTCCGGGCAATTTGTCACTTTGGGAACGAACGGTGGACACGTCTTCACGGCCCACATTGGCCGTGCGAGGCGAGAGTGACGAGCGAGCGCCGGGAATTCTGCCAATGCAACCGCTTATGGAAAGCAGCAGCAGGCACAAAGCCACTGGCAACAGTATTTCGGGTTTTACTTCCTGAGCTTCCGACATATGGCTCGACTTCTATTCCACAATCGCGATGCAACCACCCTGGCGGCATTTCACTTTGCAAAATGATATCTGCACAGCTGCGTGCCCGACAGGTCGACACTGTACTGCTGGACTGGTCGCCTGTGGTTGAAAACGGCAAAACGACAACATGTGGCAAAAACTGCCGAACTGATTGGCGGCAGATGGGGACAGGCTGCGTGATGATCAAGCGAGGCAGCGTCTCATCGCTGGCAATGGTGCGTTGAGGTCGGTCCCGGAGTCTTCAGGAGGTGACTCAGTGCTTCCACGACGTGGATGAGCTGGGCAAACGTCCCGAATTCCGTCGATCCGTCCGTGACAATTCACTTCCGCGACAGCGTCAAGTAAAGTTCCCACGTTCCTTGGGCAGGCATCCACAAAAGCGATGAGGTGATTTGCGCTCTCACGTTGGTCGGCAGACTTCTCGACAGGGTCAGCGGCGTCACCACTCATCCTATCTTAGTTGTAATCGTTGTGACGAAGCTCCTGCCTGCCAGGCGTAAGCAATCTCCATTTATCACCGGGCCAAAAATCGAAAATGGTTTACCATCGGCGTCAATTCGAGTGTTTACTTCTTCTTCTGGCGGTCATCCTCACTGGCTGTGGCACAACCCAAAGTCCTGTGCCGTCATCTGCGGACAGCGGGCCAGCGGTCGTTGTGACGACAAGCTATCCGTTGTACTTGATGGCCCAGGAACTGGCCCACGACGTGGTCGTCGTCCGGTACGCGGTGCCTGAAGGAAGAATGCCTCAGACCTGGACGCCGTTATCCGACGACATTCAAAAACTGCAGGCAGCCGACATTGTCCTGTTCAGCGGGGCGGGCTACGAGCCGTGGGCGCAGAAACTGTCGTTGCCGCGGTCGAGAACTGTTGACACGTCGAGCGGTTACAGTGACAAGCTCCTGCATGTCGCGGACTCAATAACCCACCAGCATGGCCCGGTCGGGCAGCAATCAGACCGTGATGTCATTCCCACAAGCTGGCTTGATCCCCAGCTGGCCGTAGCCCAGCTGGGCCGCGTCGAGGAACAGTTGTTGAAAATCGCTCCGAATGCTACCGACGCGATTTCTCGGCGGGCGACTGCCTTCCGCAATTCCTTCGACAACCTGGAGCATAAGCTGGAGCAGCTTCGGGCAGACAGTGCAGGGCGGAAAATCAGCGTGGCTGCTGACGACACTGATTTTCAGTACCTGATCAGTCGGTTGGCCTGGCGGAATCAGCACATCTCCTGGGCCGAGGACGGGACGCTGACAGCGGAATTCACAGAGCAACTTGCATCAGATCCTCCGCTGCTGATTCTGATTCGTCAGGATTGCGAACGAAAACGAGCCGAAGTGCTTCAGGCGACAGGTGTTTCGTGTATTGCCGTCGATACCTGCGAGTCAGCTCATGGGAAAGCGAAAGCCGCCGACCGTCTTGTGGCTCGGTTATCCGCAAACCTGGACAGGCTGAGAAGAGAACTGGGCCTGTAATTACAAGGTGCCCCGCGTTCAGCTTCACAGGCCAGCCACGAAGAGGCGAGTTCTACCGGGTTGGATCCGTTTTTGCGGAAAACGTCTTCATGACCTGACGGTATGTCAGCGCTGGCTCGGTGGATCTGCTGCGATGACGAAGGGCAAAATTCAGTGGGGCAACCAGAACAAATGTCAGCCCGAATCCGATGGGCCAGTACCAGACAGCGAACCACTCGTCGCCAAGCCAGTCTTCGCAATTGTACATCAGCAGCATGGTGATACAGGCGGACAGCAGCGTGGCGGTGAAGACGGAGCGGCTTGTCGTGTGTTTGGAAAACAGGGCGAGCAGAAACACGGCCAGCAACGGTCCACCGAATGCAGCAGTCGTTTTTTTTCCGATTTCAAATACGTCGCCCAGTGGGCCGACGAAGCACGCCAGGGTCACGGACAACGTTCCCACCAACAGAATGAGCATTCGAATCAGAAAGACGTCGCGCGCCGGGTCATCCGGCTTCCAATTGGGCCGGAGTCGATCACGAAAATCTACCACAATGGCCGTGGTCACGGAATGGATGCCGGAATCAATGCTGGACATGACGGCCGCCATCAATGCTGCCAGAAAAAGTCCTGCCATGCCGGGCGGAAAATGCAGCCGCACAAACTGCGGCAACGCTTTGTCCTGCAGATTGGCATGATGCATCGCGTCTCCGATCTCGTCGGATGACGTTGCTGGCATTGGTTTATCGATCGCATCATAGTGAGCCTGTAAGACCGGACGAAGTTGTTCGGGATGGTTCTCGAAGTACGAATACAGTCCAACTCCGATCGCCAGCAATCCAGGGATAACGATCCACATGCCCAGCAGGTTCAGCCCAAAGCCGAGCTGTGACGTACGTTCATTCTGTGCCGACAGATAACGCTGCACTGCTACCTGATCCGCACCAAACGCCGACAACGCCTCCAGAAATACTCCGATCAGTACCGCCCAACTGCCGTACTTCAGGGTCAGCAACGGCGTGAAGTCGAACACAAGTCCCTCACGCCCATGAAAGTAGGTGTTGGCGATTCCAGCCACGCCGGATTCGCTGTTGGATATCAACAGCGCGACGGACACCAGAATCGTTGCGGTGAAAATGAAGAACTGCAGAACATCGGTCCACATCACGGCACGAAGTCCGCCCAGCATTGTGTACAGAATCGCGATCACGCCGAGCGACAGAATGACGACGTTCTGTGAAATTCCAGCGACGCTGGCGATCACCAGCGACGCTGCAAATGTCGCCGACGCCATCCATCCGATGCGCAACAAGATGAACAGGCCACTGGCCAGACACCGCACCGAGACATGAAAACGGCGTTCGAGGTACTCGTAGGCCGTTTCGCAGTTCAGTCGTGAATAAACGGGGATGAATACCCAGACAACGACCGGGGCCATCAACGTGACCGCAACCAGAGTCAGACCGACTCGCAGACTGCTGCCGAACGCTGCTGACGGATACATGACGAAGCTGTTCGATGAAAACAGCGTTGCCATCACGCTCAACCCCACAACGAACCAGCCCATCGAGCCGCCCGCCGCAAAGAATTCTTTTCGTGACTGTCCGCGACCACAGGCAATGCCGAAACCCAGAATGATCAGCAGGTACGCGGCCACAACGATATGATCGAAGACGTGCATCTGTGGGGTGCTTGATTCAAAAGTGCGAAGAAGCAGACGATCTTTCGGTCGGTCGCTGCGGCCACTTGACCCGACAGCTACTTGTTGTTTACCACATTCTGTGGATCTCCGTCGACAAACGCACTCAGGTTGGCTGCCGACATTGCCAGAAGTCTTGCTCGAGCCTCTTTTGCATACCATGCGACATGCGGAGTAATCAGGCACCGTGGAGCGTTCAGCAGGGGATTATCCCTCGCTGGTGGTTCCGTTTCCAGCACGTCCACGGCGGCTGCGGCAAGTCGATTCTGATGTAGCGCCTCCGCCAGCGCCATCTGGTCGATCAGCTGACCTCGACTGGTATTTATCAGAAATGCCGACGGCTTCATTAGGTCCAGCCGCTCAGCGTTGACCAACTCTGCTGTTTCCGTCGTCAGTGGGCAGTGCAGGGAAATGACATCGGATTTCCGGAACAGATCATTAACAGTGACGTATTTCACATTGACGTCGTTGACCGTTTCCGGACCTTCTGACGTTCGGCTGCTCGCGATGATTTGCATTCCCATCGCCTGACCAATCCGAGCGACCGCCAGTCCGATGCGGCCGAGACCGACGATGCCTAGAGTTCTGCCGCTCAGTTCGATAATCGGTCCGCAGGGCAGGCAGAAGTTATTTCCGGCGGTCCAGTAGCCGTGTCTCACAGCGGCATCATGAGCACGAATACCACGTGCCAGTTCCAGCACAAGCGCAATCGTATGCTGAGCGACGGAATCAGTTCCATACACGGGGACATTGGAAACTGTTACGTCGTGCGCTGTGGCCGCATCCACATCCACAATATTAAAACCCGTCGCCGTGACGCCGATGTATTTCAGTTGAGGAAGCTGCTGCATGGCGTTCGCGTCCAGCGGCACTTTATTCGTGATGACGGCAGTCGCGTCATTCGATCGTTCGACGACCAGCGGTGGCGGTGTCCGGTCGTGTATGGTGACTTCGCCCAGATCATGAAAGGATTCCCAGCTAAGATCACCAGGATTCAGCGTTTCCGCGTCCAGTATCACAATTCGTTCAGTCACGCTGTGTTTCCCGAAAGTCTAATCAGCACGAACCATCGGACGAGCCGTTGGTGTATGCTCGACAGGTTAGGGCAGAGTCGTTTAATGTGAAAGTGATGGCCCCTGAATGTGCTTGACGCAGACGCCTGGGCAGAGGTGTCTCACGGATTTCGCTGAGATGCGGGTGAAGCAAGTTCCGTTAACTATCAGTTGACGAATTCGAGGATACGTCCGCAGGCTTGAATCGTCTGGCCAGCGTCTTAGCCAGCAACGGGATCAATCCCAGCACGACAAAGGCTGTCAGCAACTGGGGGCTCAGTATTCCCGCTGCCCCCGTTTCTGCCAATGTCGCGAGGTCAGGGATACTGGAACCAGCGTAAACATACACAATGGTGCCGGGGAACATCCCGAATTGACTGACCCACCAGAACGTTCCAGTCTTCATGGGAGTCAGCCCCATGACAACGTTGATGACAAAAAACGGCACTGCGGGAATCAGCCGCAGTGTGAATAGGTAAAAGGCCCCTTCCGTCTCGAGGTTCTGATTAAACCCAGCCAGTTTCTCGCCAAACCGGTTCTGTATGAATTCCCGCAACAGGTAGCGACTCAACAGGAATGCCAGAGTTGCTCCCATTGTGGATGCGAAGCTGATCAGCACCACGGCACGGACCAGCCCAAAGTACCAGGCGTAAACCAAACTCAATACAGCAGCGCCAGGCAGTGACAATCCAGTCACGGTAACGTAAATGCCAAACGCAACGCCATAAACTAGGATTGGATTCTTCTGCTGGTACTGGCGCAGCTCGGTTTCCCGCTGTGCAAGATCGTCCAGAATCAGTGTATTCCCGTATTGTGCGTATCCGTAGACAGCAGTGGCCAGTACTGTGGCCAGAACGAACAACTTCAGATACGGCTTCGATTTACCGTCGGTATTCTGTGCAATGGTCATATTTCGGCTTGGTTAAAGTGAAATCTTATGCTTACACGTCGTACTTCGGTGAGCGAACAGTGAGACGCAGCCAAGCACATGTTCCTTACCCGCGTTTCGCGATTTGGGATTCTAACATGCTCGGTGCGTCTGATCATGCAATCGGCGGCAAAACGAGTCCCGGGCGTTGGCCTTGTTGTCTCAGGTTCTCGAATAGTTCCTCACAGAAATGGACAGCGGTCTGGTGACTTGCCCATTTTCAGGCGGGGCTCTACAACACAGGCGGCTGCCACCAGCTAAACGGGACGGCCGAAACCGGAAGCGGACTGCCGTTCTTGCGACGCCCGACAAACATCCCGATTTCTTCATCCTTCATTGAAACATCGCACAACGTTATGAGCATCGAAGCAAAAGCAAAAGAACTGGGCGTCTCCCTCGAATCACTCGAACCTGGCTATCTGAATCTGTGCATTCGCAGCGGAAATCAACTGATCACTTCCGGGCATACCAGTGACTTGAAAGGCGTGCTCGGCAAAGACGTGTCTGTTGAGCAGGGATATGACGCCGCCAAAGACTGTGCCCGAAAAATCCTGCGGTCTGTCTACAACGCTCACGGCACACTTGAAGGTCTGAGAGTTATTAAGGTTCTGGGCTGTGTCTATTCCGCATCGGAATTCACCGATCAACACTTGGTAATCAACGGTTGCTCTGATCTGCTGCACGAGATTTTCGGCAAGGACGGTGACGGATATCACGCTCGCAGCGCACTGGGGTTTGCCGCATTGCCGACTGGAGCCGCTGTCGAAGTTGAGGCCGTGTTTGAAATCAAAGGCGATTAACGGAACAACGGCCGTAGACTGTGATGCGGTCGTTAGTGGGCGGAATCAGTAATCCGCTCCGCCGCCGCTGCGTTTACACGACGCCTGCCATCTGGCGACTTCTGACCGCAGCTGTGCGGTCAGCTCCGGATGGGTCGTGGCAAGATCGATTGCTTCAGCGGGGTCCGTTTCCAGGTTATAAAGTTCCCAGGTTTCACCACTATCACCGCTGTAGAGTTTGTGGGAGCCGGAGTGCCATGCGACCTGCGCCTTCGAT
>JAQWLN010000213.1 GCA_029247265.1 Fuerstiella sp. | reverse complement strand
GAAGCTGCACTTTCGCGTCAGATGAGCGAAAACCGAGAGGTTCGGCTGCTGCTGGAATTGTCCGGTGGCCCGGCCTCAGGCACAGAATCTGTCCGATTCTGGACCAGCGATCTGACTCAGGAATATGTGCGTCTGAATTCTGAGTACACGACGTAGGGCCAGACTTGGATTCTTGCGGCGTATTCCGGATAGTATGTATGCTCTCGAGTTTGATCCAGAGTTTTCGACCTGTTTCCATTCTGCCGCGAGACATTCATGAATAGCAGCCATTCTTCACGTCGATCGTTTCTGAAACAGTCGGCTGGCGCAGTCACCGCTGGGGCGGTTCTGTTACCGTCAGGTCGGTCTGCGTTTGCCGCGCAATCACCGAATGATCGTCCTCGGTTTGCCAGCATCGGCATCGGTGGAATGGGCCGCGGAGATGCGCAAGGGCACAGAAAATTCGCTGACCTGATAGCAATCTGCGATGTCGATCGGGGCAATGCCGAGAAAGCAAATAGCGATCCAAAAATCGGTGACGGCAAAGCAGAGCTGCACAGCGACTATCGGGAAGTGCTTGATCGAAACGATGTCGACGTAGTCAGCATCGCGACACCGGATCACTGGCACGTGAAAATCGCAATCGAAGCTCTGGAAGCCGGCAAGCATGTCTTCTGCCAGAAGCCTCTCACGCTGACTCTGGAAGAAAACCAACTCATCCGTGCGGCATGTCGCAAACACAGGGGCCGAGTTTTCTTCATTGGAACTCAACAGCGCAGCAGCAAGGACCATTTTCTCCGCGCCGTCAATATGGTGCAGAAGGGGTTGCTGGGAGACATCAGCAAGATCACCGTCGGCATTAACGGCAGTCCAACGGGAGGACCATTTGCGACAAAGGATGTGCCGGAACGTCTCAACTGGGACGCATGGCTTGGACAGGCTCCGATGGTTGATTACCGCACGGAACGATGCCACGGAACATTTCGCTGGTGGTACGAGTATTCCGGCGGCAAGTTTACGGACTGGGGTGCTCATCATATCGACATTGCGTCATGGGCGATTAATGAACTTGGTGAAGGTCAGGGCCCCGTTTCGATCGACGGTACGGATGCAAACCATCCAATCGAATACAAAGACGGGTACGCTCAGACGGACGATTCGTTCAACACGTCACACGACTTCGCTGTCAAATGTACGTTTGCCAGCGGGATTGAAATGACGGTGGAAAGTCGTGGCGATAACGGCATTCTGTTTGAAGGCTCGAAAGGTCGGATCTTTGTCAAACGTGGCAAAATCACCGGCAAGCCGATTGAAGAAAAATGGGACAAGGACGAGTTCGGCGATCAGCAGCTGGTTGACCTTTACAAAGGCAAGCCGTTTGAAGGCCACAAGAACAATTTCTATCGCTGTATCAGCGAAGGTGGTCTGCCGGTTTCGGACGTGTATTCTCATTTGCAGGTCATGAACACCTGCCATTTGACGGGAATTGCAGCCCGACTGAAGCGGGTCATCAAATGGGACGCGAAAAACGAAAAGATCGTTGGCGACGATCTGGCTGCCTCGTTCTTTGCCCGCGAACGGCGCAAAGGGTATGAGATCCCGAGCGTTTGATGAACGCGTACAATTCGCCACGCCGGTCAGGGTGGTTCTCGGTCTGCTTCCAGTCTGGAGTTTGAATACATGTCACCTTATGTCGCCGAGTTCGTCGGCACGATGATTCTTGTACTGCTGGGCAATGGTGTCTGCGCCAACGTCAACCTCAACAAGACCCTCGGAAACGATAGCGGCTGGTTCGTTATTGCCACGGGCTGGGGACTGGCCGTGGCATTTGCCGTCTACCTGGTGAATGCCCACAGCGGAGCTCATTTGAACCCCGCCGTCACAATCGGCCTGGCGGTCATTGGCAAATTCGCATGGGCGAATGTCGGTGGCTATGTGGCCGCTCAGATGGCGGGCGCGATCGCCGGAGCCACTTTGGTATGGTTGACCTATCTGCCGCACTGGAAAGAAACCGATGACCCCGGCAGCATCAGAGGCTCATTTTGTAACACTCCGGCCATTCCACACACCGTTGGCAATCTGATCACGGAGATCATCGGCACGTCTGTGCTGGTGCTGGGAGTGCTCGCAATTCTGAGTCCGGAAAACCTGGTCCCCAACACCGGATTCGACAAAGGGTTTGCTCCCGCGTTGGTCGGTCTGATGGTCTGGTCGATTGGGTTGTCGCTGGGAGGACCAACCGGATACGCGATCAATCCCGCGCGAGATCTGGGTCCCAGAATTGCACATGCGATTCTGCCGATCGCAGGCAAGGGGGATTCCGGCTGGAACTATTCATGGATCCCAGTGGTCGGCCCGATTACCGGCGGCATCATCGGTGCCTTATTCTATCAAGCGGTGTGGCCCGTCAGCTGAGGTGCGTCGCAATCTTTTCTTGTGCCCCCGGCTCTGACCCGGAACCAGCTGATCTCTTTTCAGAACGTGAATCGCGAGACAACTCATGAAATATGTGCTTGCACTGGACCAGGGCACCACCAGTTCCAGGGCCATTCTTTTTGACAAAGGCGGGTCGGTCGTGGCCACGTCGCAGAAGGAATTCCCGCAGCATTTTCCTCAACCGGGCTGGGTGGAACACAATCCGGAAGACATCTGGAAATCACAGCTTGCAGTGGCAAAATCCGTTCTGCGAAAAGCAAAACTCACCGGCAGCGATATCGCAGCGATCGGCATTACGAATCAACGTGAAACGACGGTTGTGTGGGACAGGAACACCGGCAAGGCCATTAGTAACGCGATCGTATGGCAGGACCGGCGCACTGCCGGCATGTGTGATGCTCTGCGAAAGAAGAAGGTCGATCGAACGATTCAGAAGAAGACCGGGCTGATTCTGGATGCGTACTTTTCCGGCACCAAAGTTCAGTGGATTCTGGACAACGTCAAGGGGGCTCGCAGAAAATCTGAGGCCGGAGACCTGGCATTCGGAACGGTGGATTCCTGGTTGATCTGGCGACTGACAGGTGGAAAAGTGCACGTCACCGATCCCAGCAACGCGTCACGCACGATGCTGTTTAACATTCACACCGGCAAATGGGACGCTCAACTGCTGAAGACATTCAACGTGCCAAAGAGCATGTTGCCGACAGTCCAATCGTCCAGTGAAATCTACGCCGAAACAAAATCGCTCGGTGGATCGATCCCCATCGCGGGCATCGCCGGGGATCAGCAGGCCGCGTTGTTCGGGCAGTGCTGCACGAAACCGGGTATGGTCAAGAACACGTACGGCACGGGCTGCTTCATGCTGATGAATACCGGCACGGAACCAGTGGCGTCGAAGAACAGACTGTTAACAACAGTCGCGTGGAAGATCGGTGATCGCACGGAATATGCCCTGGAAGGCAGCATTTTCATCGCAGGAGCTGTCGTGCAGTGGCTACGTGACGGACTCGGGTTGATTCGAAAATCCTCGGACGTCGAAAAACTTGCCGCTCAGGTCGCCGACACGGATGGCGTCTATCTGGTACCCGCATTCGCCGGACTGGGAGCACCGCACTGGGACGCATACGCTCGAGGAACACTGGTCGGAATGACTCGCGGCACGACCAAGTCGCACATTGCTCGCGCAGCTCTGGATGGAATCGCCTATCAGGTAGGTGATGTGCTAAAGGCCATGGAAGCGGACTCAGGACTGAAACTGAAGCAGCTGCGAGTTGACGGCGGGGCATCCATGAACGGATTACTGATGCAGTTTCAGTCCGATCTGCTGCGTGTGCCCGTCGTGCGTCCTGTTGTGGCCGAAACAACAGCCTTGGGCGCCGCCTATCTGGCGGGTCTGGCGGTTGGCTATTGGAAGAACCAAAAAGAAATTGCCACGCAGTGGCAGGAAGCAGCTCGTTTCAAGTCCACCATGAAACCGAAACGCCGCACAGAACTGGTCGCAGGATGGGATCGAGCGTTGCAGCGGGCGCAGCACTGGGAGATCAGTGAGCGACCATAGGCGACAGCATATTACGCTGATTCATGGCTGCGAAAAACGCTTTCGGGCCTGCAACACGGACTTCCCACGAGCCCGAACGGGGTACATGTTTTCGCAAACTGCCCTCGTGTCAGCGAACGGTACGTGCAAGCGAAACATTCCCGGGCCGAAGCCCGGGAACGACGCAGAAGACTCTATCCCTGCTTGCTGAGTTCTTCGGCTTTCTTCTTCAGGTCAGCCGCCTTCTTGATCGTTTCCTCGGACTTCTTCTTGGTTGCCTCAGCTTTGGTCTTAGCGGCTGCGGCGGCCTTGGTCGCATCGTCGGATGCTTTCTTCTTGGCTTCCATTGCTTTCTTGGCGGCTTCCGCGGCCTTCTTAGCATCATCGACGGCCTTCTTGGCAGCAGCCTGTGCCGCGGTGCCTGCATCGACAACGGCCTTCGGTGCATCGGCATTCTTCTTAAGGTCTTCCACGGCCTTGTTGGCTCCGGCAAGTGCCTTGTCGCTCGCAGTGACGGCAGCGTTGGCAGCCGTTACCTTAGCGGTCTCGGCACCCAGCTCTGTCTTGGCGGTAGCGGCCTTCGCAGCAGCTTCGTCGGCAGCTTTCTGATCAACAGGAATCTTTGCTGCGAGTTCCTCCACCTCTTTGGCAGCATCTTCAGCGGCTCGGGATGCTTCGAGAATTGCTTTTTCCCGGTCACGTTTAAAATCAGGAACGATTTCCAGTTCCGGCAGCGTGGCCTTCAACGGCTCTTCACCAGCTTCTGTAACCTTTGTCTCCCAGACAAAGAGCTTCTTGAGGCTCTTCAGGGCCGCAACGTCCTTCAAGGCCGCGTCGGTAACCGCCGTGCCATACACGTTAAGATATTCGAGTTTCTCAAGTCCCTTCAGCTGAGTCACTCCTGCGTCCGTCACGGCAGTCTTTTCCAGGTGGAGACGGACCAGATCTTTCAGGCCAGCCAGGTGAGCCATACCGGCGTCCGTCACTTTCGTGCCCCGCAGATTGACTGAGTACACGTTGCCGGCTCCAGCCAGAATCTTGAGCGTGTCGTCCGTGATGTCCTTGTCAGACAGATGAAAGGCAACCGTAATCCGAGTGTCATTCTTCGCTAGCTGCATCGCCTGACCACCGCCGTCCCGAACGGCCTTGATAAGATTCTGGTCAGCTTCGGAAAGTTCCTGTGCCAGAGAGGGGGCGGTAAGCAGCATTGAGAGGAGTAGGGTGCAGGTGGGTTTCATAACGTACACGTCCTGAAATATTCGATGGAGAGACATACCGGAGTTATGGAAAGCCGGGTTATTTAGTAAAGGCATTGTATGAGCGTATTCGCTTTTCGTCGCGGATTCAATGATTCCGGCGAAGTTGCATCGCTGCAGACTGCTGAAAAACTGGTCTCGCTCCACGTGTCGACGCTCAAATACAATACTGCCAGCAAGGATGCTGACTGAATGACCACCGTTGTAGCCGAAAATCGGATTAATCTGCTGGGGCGAGGAATCCGCAATTTTTTCTGCGGTTTCGGCGGACTCGTCGTCTTTATGACGCGAATGCTGGTGTCGCTGCGCAGAGGCCTTCCCAGACGGCACGTTCTGGTGCCGATTCTGTATGAAATCGGAGTTCGAAGTGTTCCCGTCGTTCTGGTCACCGGTGCCTTTATTGGTATGGTGTTGGCCGTGCAGACGTACACGCAGTTCAAAATGATGCATATGGAGTCGCGACTGGGCGCCATTATCACAATGACCCTGGTATCGGAGCTCGGTCCTGTACTTGCTGCGACCATGCTGGCGGGCCGAGTCGGATCAGCGATGGCGGCAGAACTCGGCACAATGCGAGTCACCGAACAGGTTCATGCCATCAGCGCGCTGGGAGCGGACCCTGTCAGCTATCTGGTCGTACCGCGATTCGTTGCCTGTGTGGCCCTGATTCCGATGTTGACTGCGATCGCCGATGCCGTGGGCATTCTGTCCGGATGGTTGTTCAGCTGGCACGTATTGGGCATCAATCCGCATCAGTACTGGATGTACGCCGTGCAGTTTGTCACCGGCTGGGATGTCATGGCAGGACTCATCAAGAGCGTGTTTTTCGGTTGCAGCATCGCGATCGTCGCATGCCAGCAGGGGTTCCACTGTGGCGCCGGGGCAGAAGGTGTCGGACGCGCGGCAACTCAGGCATTCGTATTTTCGTTCATCGCCATCCTTGGGATGGATTTTCTCCTGACCGTCGTTCTTAACACCACCTACTATCTGATATGGCCGCAAGCTGTATCGCTAGCGATAACGGGAGCATGGTGATGGATGGGCCAGCGATCGAAATTGCTCACGTCCGCTGCGTCTTCGGCAGTCAGACGGTGCTGTCGAATGTCAGCCTGCGTATTTCAGCCGGCGAAACGGTTGCCATCGTGGGTGAAAGCGGATGCGGCAAGAGCGTCACCATGAAAGTCATGATGCAGTTGCTGCAACCCACGTCCGGCAGGCTGAAGTGGTTCGGCAAAGATGTCGAGACACTGTCAGCGGTCGAACGACAGCAGCAGCGCCTGCGACTCGGATACCTGTTTCAGGGTGCCGCGTTGTTTGACAGTCTGACGATTTACGAAAACGTCGCGTTTGGCATGCGACAGACTGGTCTACAGGACGAACAGCAAATCCGCAGCACAGTGCTGGAGCGACTGGAAGAAGTGGGACTGAGCCCGGATATCGTCGGCAAGAGACCGTCGGAGATTTCCGGAGGCATGCAGAAACGGGTGGGACTGGCACGAGCGCTGGCTCTCAGCCCGGATGTCATGTTCTATGACGAACCCACAACGGGACTCGATCCGGTCAACAGTCGTCGGATTGATGATCTGATCGATTCCGTACGACAGACGCGGGGCGTAACCGGCATCATCGTTACTCATGACCTGCGTACGGTGCAGCGAGTCGCGGACAGGGTCGTGATGCTGTACCCGCGCAGTAAACTTCAAAACGATGTCGAACAGATCATTTTCGATGGCAGTTTGACAGAGCTGGCAAACAGTTCGGACGAACGTGTCCATGAGTATATTGGTGACGAATTCACCACGAATACGGCAAGGGAATCCGACATGGAATGTCGACTGCCCATATTGAAATCAGCTTAGAACCGGAAATCCGATTCATGGACGAACGACAACAGGAATTTCGAGTCGGCATCATGGTTGTTGTTGCAATGGCAGCGGCCGTGGTAATGGTGTTTAAATTCGGAGAACTCGGCAACCGCTGGAAATCCGGAACTCGTGTCGACATCGTTCTGCCAGACGCGACGGGAATCTACCCCGAGACCCCGGTGCGAATGAGCGGCATTCGAATTGGCCAGGTGCAGTCCACGGATTTGGTCGCCGAGGGCAGGGGGGTCGTGGTTCATGTGCTGATTGAATCGGATTACACGTTCCGCAACGATTCATCGGCGCAGATTACTCGATCACTGCTGGGCGACGGAGCCATTGAAATCACGCCAGGAGGCAAAGGCGAAGCGGTCAGAAACGGTGATCGCATCATCGGTCGTACTGCCACCGACCCCACGGAATTGGTGGCACGACTGGAACAGCGACTATCCACAACATTGGTTTCGTTCGAGAAAACCGGAAGGGAGTGGGGGGCACTTGCGAACAACCTGAACCGAGTCCTGGAATCGTCCGGCCCGGATGGTGTCAACACCGTTCAACGATCAGCCATGGCCCTGGAACAATTTACGCGAACCATGAAGTCGGCCGAAGAAACGCTGACCGCAGCCGGGTCGCTGATCGGTGATCCGCGATACCAGCAACAGCTTCAGCAGACACTCACCGCGCTCCCGGAGCTCCTGACCGAGACGCGTGGCACACTGCGTTCTGTTAATTCTGTGATTCGTCAGGTTGATTCCGCTATGGGAAACATCAACACAGCCACAGCGCCACTCGCCCGACACAGCCACGCAATGGTCACACGACTGGATCAATCTCTGAATAACATCGAGACCATGACCGAAGAGCTTGCCGTGGTCGCCAAACTGGTCAATCAGAATGACGGTACCGTCAAGAAACTGTTGACCGACCCGTCAGTTTACCGCAATCTGAATTCGACGGCTGCGTCTCTGGCGCTTCTGCTTGATAATCTCAAACCGGTGGTCTCAGACCTTCAGGTGTTCAGCGACAAGGTTGCCCGCCACCCCGAACTCCTGGGCGTCCGCGGCGTCGTGCGGGGAAGTAGTGGCATCAAGGATTCCGGAGTCGTCCCGGCTGCGTTTGAGGACAAAAAACGTTGACCCTCGACCGCCCGCCTCAGAGTGAAATGATACCAGCGAGCCTGCACCACGGGCATCGCTCGCGTCTGAGCAACACCCAGACTCCGCAGTTTGGTGAACACACAGCATTGAAGTCGGCGTACGGAGCAGAGTCCGCGTATTACATTCCGTGCACAGCCTGACTGCGCAGTGATCGCCCGCGTTCAATCACCTCCTGCGACAAATCCGGCTGCTTCGGACGCATCGGAATGTCAAACCGACGATGATCTCTGACATGCGTGCCCAGAAAATTTTCGCTCAGGAAGTCGAGAGGGAAATGTTGATACCAGGGCGCTTTGACATTGACCAGCTGAGTCTGCGTTTCGTAGCCGTCCTTGATCAACTGCACCTCACGCGTTCCATACCACGTGTAGTCGATTGACGCAGGTGTATAGCCGACGTCTTTCCCGTCGATTCGAACGAGCGCACCGGATGGATTTGAGTTGATAGTGAATCGACGATGAACACAGCCAGTCGGGAACAGCATTAGCACAACGGCTGCCACCAGCAGACGGACGTGCGGCGGTCGAACACGGACCTGGCGCCGCGGAACACTGATCGGCAGCCACAACACAAGACCGTTCTTCGGCGATAGATGTTCGTCGGCAATTGGCGACATAGTTGGTAGGACTACTGAGGGCCAGAATCGGCCACGCGGAAGGGAGCAGGATTCGGAGTTTCGCTCGAACAAGTTCGTCAAGTAACGACGAAGCCGGAACCTCGGTACTGCTCAGGTTAATGCATACGGGATTTTTCAGCCAAGACCACTTTACACGGGCGATGCAACTGAGAGGCCCCGCGTCGTCCCGCTGGATGGGGCACCAACTTGACGCTTCCCTTTTGGTGTGAGGGACTTGCGTCGGTTTCAGTCCGTTTCAACGTCGTCGTCGCCATTTCGGTTTTATGGGAATCGTTGCCCTCACGCGGGCCCGGTCCGTTGGTGATTTGCGTTGTCGTCCCTGAAAAGTAAACTTGGCTCTTTCGCGAATTCGAAATAATTTTCGCTTCCTGACGCTATGCCAGAATGTGTGGTGGACGGGATGTGGTGTTGAACAACAAGACAGATGACTGATCAACCGCTGGTTCACTATGCCTCCCGCACCGATGTGGGTATGCGCAGAGCGGCAAATCAGGATTCACTGGTCGTTCGGTTATGTTCAGAGTACGAAGAGTGGTCTCGCTGTGGTCATCTCTTCGTGGTGGCCGACGGAATGGGTGGCCATTCCGTCGGTGATCTCGCCAGTCGAATCGCAGTGGAATCACTGCCGCTCGCGTACTTCAAGATGGATACCCCTTCGCTGTCTGAGCGGTTGGTGGGCGCGCTGACTGCGGGCAACCGTTCCATCAACGACAAAGCACGTGAGAATCCTGAATTCGCCGACATGGGGACTACGTGCACAGCCCTCACGCTTTCATCGGAAGGTGCGTACATTGGGCACGTCGGCGACAGTCGGGCATATAGAGTGCGTAGCGGAATCATTCAGCAGCTGAGTTTTGACCACAGTCTGCAATGGGAAATGATTCGACAGGGCAGGGCAACGATGGACAACGTGGATATGTTACATCCACGAAACGTGATCACCCGCTGTCTGGGACCGGATCAGAACGTAACGATTGATGTTGAAGGGCCTTTTGACGTTCGCGCAGGTGATCAGTTTGTCATTTGTTCAGATGGGCTTACTGGCCACGTTTCCGATACGGAAATCGGTGCCATCGTGTCCAGCATGCCGCCGACGGAAGCGTCACGATTACTCGTCAATCTTGCCAACTGTCGCGGTGGGGCCGACAATATCACGGCTGTTATCGCACACGTTGAGCGGTATCCCGTAATCGCCGGGCCAGTCGTTGATCGCCCGGAAACCAACCACTCGCCATCAATGAAGAAAGCCAAGTCAAATAAACCGGGATACATTGTCAGTAAGATGTCGTCAATCGTCTTTGCCCTGCTGGCCAGTGCCGGACTGGGGCTGCTGCTGTTTGGCCACAAGAGTTCCGGGCTGCTGCTGATCTGTCCGGCGCTGATCCTCGGATTTGTGCAGATGATTTTTTCGACCATCCGGCCCTCCGGCAAAAATATCGCCGACGACACAGATGGGGATTCAGGACTGGAAGGTCGTGGCACAGACGTACCTGCCGTCAAATCACCGTACCGCTCGGCTCCCGCGGCCGTTAGCAATGAGTTTCTTGAATTTCTGGCGGAGGCTCAGAGCGAGTTAACTCAGGCAGCAAAAGAAAACGGCTGGACGGTGGATTTCGAGTCGCTGTCAGATGTGCAGCGACAGACGGTTGCTGCGCTTAGTCAGAAGAAACGAGACCGTTGCGTGCGGCTTCGTGCAAAGGCCATCGACACGTTGATGAAAGAGTTGTACGCCAAGACCCGTCGCACTTAGTCACCGGTAAGCACATCTCAGGCATGGCGTGTGAAAAGACGCGTCTGCTGGACGGCCAATCACAGAGTATGTTTAGGTAACAGTTTCCTGTGATCGAAACTCACCTTGTCTGGTGCCCCAGAGGCGGTTTGCAACCACGGCAGCGTAGCCGAGACAAGGAGATTCGAT
>JAQWLN010000195.1 GCA_029247265.1 Fuerstiella sp. | reverse complement strand
GACCACTGAGCCCCCCCCGGCATCAGGCGTTGGATACCAAGTCCGTGCGTCAGCGACTGATTCGGTGTTCCACCCAGTCCCCGTCCGTTTCGGCCGCGGAAGAAAGCTCCGCCGGAACCGAGTGGTGCAAGATGAAACCTGGTTCCCAGCAGATAGCGCTGCCCGGTTAGTTGAAGTGCCTGAAGGTAGACGCTTTCGAGCTGTGTCTGGTAAGTGCGGCTATGTATGTACGCCAAGCCTACGGCATCATCAAGCGTCAGCTTTGTGATTTCAACAGCCGCGTGTCCGTCCACTGGATTCGCACTGTTCACTAGTTCCGTATATGGCGACAGCCAGCTGAGGTTTTCGATGCTGGGAGCATCGCCGTGTTCGTGCCAATCTTTGTAGCCTTTAATCCCGTTGACGCAGTGCATGTACTTGTGGGCGGCAGGATCATCTGGCGGCAACGGCTGACAGTCCGGATTGTCGTACTCATCATAGAATCGACTGCGAGGATCCGGGTTGATGTCGATGCGGGGCAGCAGCCAGCGTTCATCGTTCTGTTTTTCGGCGATTGCCTGATACGACTCTTCGTCCGCGCGCTGACTCCATTCACTCCGCTTGCAGCCGGAGATCGTCGGCAACAGTATGGATGCGAGCATCAGTCCTGTGACGGCATGAGTGAAGCTGTATGGCTGCGATTGGACCCGCATAATGATAGCTCCCGGACCTTCAGACAACTGAAGGTGTTCGATTCAGGATAAAAGGCAGCGGCGCGAACAGTCCTTCCGCAGTAAGACAACGGCAGCCTGTGCAGGTTGATTCGAAGCCACCGTTCGTCGCATTGATACCAACAGAATCGCATTCGACGCATCTGCGGGTTCTGCTCGACGCAGAACTGGTGTGGTCGCCTGTTTTCGTACGACCGTCACAGTCCGACTCGGAGAAATCGGAATCACTGCATCGATCAACAGCACCGGAGCAGCCGTCAGGAACATGGCAGGACCGTCAGCCGATGCAGGCGGCATAACCGGTAAGGTTTATCAGCAGTTGCAATTCAGAGTGTGCCGGACGCACTGCTTGTCAGCCGTAAGACGGGACAGCTGTTTACTGCTGGTCAGGAAGTTCCGTGCAGATAAGTTGCCCGGCCGCGGACTGGGCGTCAGTCAATCAATGTCTGGATATGCAGTTCAACACAGTCGGCCAGGCGTTCAACGTTGTATCCACCTTCCAGCATGCTGACCAGTCGGCCCTCAGCATGAGTCGCAGCGACCTGCATGACCAGCTTTGTCAATTCTGCAAAATCGTCAGTCTGCAGCCCCAGAGAACCGATGGGGTCTTCGGCATGGGCGTCGAAGCCGGCACTGATCAGCACCAGTTCCGGCTGGCACTGGTCGGCGGCGGCGGTCAGGACATTTTCGAACGCCGATAGATAGTCTTTTCGGGATATGCCGAACCGCAAGGGCAGGTTGAAGACGGTACCGAGTCCCGCTCCGCGACCGGTTTCACTTTGTCGGCCCGTGCCCGGATAGAAAGGGAATCGGTGGGCTGAAAAGAACGTAATGTGTTCGTCCTCGTAAAAAGCGTCCTGAGTGCCATTGCCGTGGTGGACATCCCAGTCGACTATCAGGACGTTCTTCAATCCCAGTCGCTGTACGGCCGTGCGGGCCGCAACGGCAACGTTGCCAAGGAGGCAGAAACCCATGGCGGAATCGGACACTGCGTGGTGTCCGGGGGGCCGGACAAGGCAAAGTGCCTGCTTATCTTCCTGGTTCATGACGCGGGTTACGGCATCAATTCCGGAGCCCGCAGCCAGCCAGGCAATGTCGGCTGAATCCGGACTGACGACAGTATCTGCATCAATACGGCCTCCCCCCTCATCGGCCAGTCGCCGCACCGCAGCCAGGTGATCGCTTGTGTGCACTCGCAGCACGTCCGCATCGCGAGCCCGCTGTATTGGTACCTGAGTTACCTGAGACAGCAACCCTGATGTCTTCAGATTTCTGTGGACGTGCTCAAGTCGAGCCGCACATTCCGGATGATTCCCGGTGTCATGCAGCAGAAACTGTTCATCCATATACAGCAGCGTCATCGAACGACTCCAGGATTGTCCCCCCAGAACAAACTGTCGATTGCCTTCAAAGCATCGCAAACGCAGTCGTTATTCAATGCAACATCTCAGTCATCGACTGATCTGTTCGCCACCGTTCCGCGTAAAGAAAGGCTTCAAATCGCCCGTGACTTCGCTCATTGTTTCCACATGGCCATCCACGAATGCCGCCTGAAACCCATCGGAGCCGATTCTTTCAAGTCCATCCAGTGAACGTTCCGGATCGAAAGTGTAGTCGCTGGGTTGAGTCCAGATCACGGCCCGCTCAGGCGCGACTTCCACGATCATAATGGTGTTTGACGTTCCATCAGTAAAGTCTCGCATTCGGACCTCCGTGCCGTCTTCGAAGGCCGCGCCGGGGCCGACGGGCACCTGATACACTGTTTGACCAGGTTGCGGGTCGACATTCGGCGCTCGAAAGATGTCGGGCATCTGATCTGCGAGAGGTCGGTTTGTTTCGCTGTCCCATGGTTCTTCCAGCACAAAAAGATCGTACAGGTCTTCGTGTCCCAGAAATGGCAGCAGGTGCACTCGCCAGCTGAGCAGAGCATCATCGGACTCATTCCGCGAAGTCGATTTCGGAAAACGTCCGTACACGTCATGGAAGTTGTGCAGCGCCAGTGCAATGCTCCTCAGGTTGTTTTTTTGCTGGGTGGCCTGGGCTGCAAAACTTGCCTGTTGCATTGCCGGCCCAATCATCATCGGAATCATTGGAATGAACATGGCGAGCTGCTTTCCGCCTCCCGGTGCAGACATTGATACTTTACAAATGTCTCCGATGGCCTCAAGTTTCTGTGATTCCGTGAGTGTTGTGTTGAGCGTCATCAACGGTGCCAGCATCGGTGGCACCTGATCTGCCTGAGCCTCGGCCTGGGCTTTGTTTTCTTCCGTGGAAGCATTCAGCAGATTTACCATTTGCTTTGCGGCGGTGGCGTCGCTGCATCGTGCTGCGATGCTGAAGCCAAGGTCATCTGTCAAGTCGATGCCCAGGGACGCACCTTTGGCGGTCGCCAGAAAGTGTCTTGCGAGTTCAATAGCGGCCGGTGGTCCTGCCTGCGGCAGCACGGCCATGGGATGTCTGAAAATTGAGTCCGGGTTTGACGGCGAAAATACCACTTGAATGGCCGAGTTTCCGTCAAAAAGTTGCGAGTCGATGGCGGACGGTGGCGTCGTGATTGCTGCTGACCGTTTGACCATGTCTTCCGTTCCGATCACGGCTGTGGTTGGGTCTGCTAACCAGATGGCGACAGGCGGTGATTGGGGCACTCGCAGATGTGTCATCTTTCCTTCCGTCACAGGTTGTGAATTCGGAATTGCGGATTGCAGCTTGCTGAGATCAGCTGGACTGGTGGCTCGTACAACAACGATGAAAGGTAGGTCTCCCGGGTCGGGTGGTGTTCCGCTGCTGACTGCAGCTGAGATGCCACCCACCCCGACTGTAATTGACTTCACGTCACCAGGGCCGAATCCTGTCTGCTGTTTGAATTCTTCAATTTGAGGTTGGACCATCGGGTTCTGCAACAATTGTCCGATTGGTCCAGCCAGCAGTCGGGTGATATCGATCCGAATCACGGCTTCGGATGTTGGTGGTAGCCATGTCAGGTTCATCCGTCCGTCGACGGCAGCAGACGATGAGTCTGTGACGGCGCCACCAGGGGGCGTTTCTTCTGAATCCGTGTCTGCGGCAATTGCGTCTTCCATTTCTTCCGAAGCTGGGTCATCGGCACCAGATTCGGCTGCCGGCGATTCGCTGCCGGCTGTGGTATCGTCACCATTCGCAAACACCAGCATATAGACCAGGCCACCCACCAGGCCAAGGCCGAGTATCGTGACTCCGGCGATCAACGGAGTCTTTGAGCTTTTCTTCGGTGCCGCCTTTTTGCCCTTTTTCCCTTTGGCGCTGGATCTTTGGGGACGAGCAGGTTCGCCGTAATCGTCATCGCTTTCGCCGCCGTAGTCGTCCTCGGCACCATAGTCATCAAACTGGTCGACGGGTGGCGTACGCTTCTTTTTGCCCTCGCCGGACTTCTTAGCGGCGACAAATGGCTCCTTACAACCCGGGCATCGCAGTTTCTTGCCCGCTGCCGGTGCTTTCAATTTCAGTCTTTTGCCACAATTCGAACACTGAACAATTTCCGCCATGAGACCACTCCGCGGGCAATGAAACGCCAAGAACAATAAACCATCGCACTATATGATAGTCAGATTGTGACGGAAACGCTCAACTGCGAGCAGCAGATCATCAGAATCTGTGCGTTTCTTCACCCGGGCGATCGTTACTATTGGGGGAGTTGTGCTGTAAACGACCCGGTTCGCAGGTCCGGGTTAAACGATCACACCGACATTGTTATCATCCAATCTTTCGAGAGTGCTTTGTTACCGGACGCAACGGGAGAACATGTATTGAGAGTCCCGGATCATACGCATGGGCCGATGATTCTGCTCGTGGATGACTCCGCGACCGACAGGACTCGTGGCTGCGGCCTCATCACGGGAAGGCATGCTGAGTGGACGGTAATTGAGGTGGCCTGCGCAGAAGACGGTCTGGAAAAGCTCAACGAGCATCATTTTGACGCCGTTGTCTCTGATATCGTCATGCCGAACATGGATGGCCGAGAGTTTCTGCGGACCATCAATCAGCAGTACGCCGGTCTTCCCGTGGTGCTGATCACCGCCCAGGGAAACGACAAGATTGCGGCAGAGTGTGTCGAATTGGGGGCGGTCAACTACGTCCCCAAACGCCGCATGGCCGAAGATCTGGTGCCTGCGCTGGAAGAGGTCATTACAGCACAACGCGAAGTCGTCTCAACAAGGCGCGTGCTGCAGCACGTCGTGCAGAATCTCTGCGAATTCGAGATTCAGAACGATCTTGACCAAGTCAGGTCGTTGATCAATTTTGTGCGCGATCGACTTTCCGGTTTCGAGCGGTTTACGGCGACGGAAATTCAGGCGATGATCACCGCGGTTCGCGAGTCGCTGCTGAACGCCTACTTCCATGGGAATCTTGAAGCAAACTCGCGACCACTGGAGCATACACGCGACGAATATGTAGCGCAAGCGGCGCGTCACAGATCCGAACCACTGTATTCTGATCGACGCATCAGGCTGGAGATCAAACTTAATCCTGTCGAAATCACCTTCAGGATTTCTGACCAGGGCAGGGGATTCGAACACGCCGTTGTTGCTGACCTTACGGGGCCGCCAGATGATCGATTTCTCGCCGGCAACGGTTTTCGTCAGATTCAGCAGGCAATGGATTCGGTGATGTTTAACGAATCCGGAAATATGATAATTCTTGCGAAGTCGGTCTGCGACCGCCAGGTGGCGGCTGCAGATACAAACCAATGAGACAGGTCCATATTCAGCTTTCATCCGTTTTAAGGCACAAATTGCTGACCAGTTAAATTTTTTCACTGCGTTTTCGGTTTGTCGGGTAAGCGGGCACGGGCCTGTCGCTCGGCCGCCCCTTGCGTCAAACGTTCGGAGTACTTTGTGGTTGTGATACTGGTTGTTGATGATTCTGCCACTGACCGCACACGGATTGCAGGCCTGTTGTCGCGGATGAGTGATTACGAGGTCATTACTGCTTCGGGCGGTGCAGAAGCGAAAGAGATTCTATCTGCGTCCAGAATCGATCTGGTGCTGACGGATCTGCAGATGCCAGAGGTCGATGGTCTGGAACTGGTGAAGGATCTACGCAGGAATCACTCCGACATCCCCGTGGTTCTGATGACCGGGACGGGCAGCGAAGAAATTGCCGTGCAGGCGATGAAGGCTGGGGCCGCCAACTATGTCAACAAAACCTCCGGGCCGAAGTGGCTGAGAGAGAACATTGAACGTGTCCTGTCGGCGCAGGGGGAGATTCAGTCACACAGAGAATTATTGAAAAGTCTGCGTCGTGACGAATACGAGTTCCTGTTGGGGAATGATCGAGGACTGATGGCATCAACGGCAAGGTTCCTTCGCCAGGTCGTGCAGTCTACCGGCCTGTGTGCTGATAGTGATCTGCCTCGTCTGGGTATAGCCATGGAAGAAGCGCTGCTGAATGCATGTCTCCACGGAAACCTGGAACTGGATTCTGTGCTGCGTGAGGGCGATGACGACCGGTTCAACGACTTGGCGCGAAAACGATCCGCCAGCCAGCCATGGAAGGATCGACACGTGACTGTTCGCGCCTCCATATCGCCAAAGCAGTTTAAGGTCGAAATTACGGACGACGGACCGGGATTCGATCCGTCCTGCCTGCCGGACCCCACCGCCTCCGAGAATCTTCTGAAGCCGCACGGCCGCGGCATCATGATGATGAGGCTGTTTCTGGACGATGTTCAGTGGAACGAACGGGGCAATCGAGTCACCATGATCAAGAACGCGCGACCGTCATGAACCGCAATCCGACAGGCACTCCTGAAGAAGCGTTACGGCAGACGCAGGCTGACTATCAAATGCTGGTAGACAGTCTGCCCGTGTGTCTGTTGAGAAAGGACCGGGACGGGAAACCGATATTTGCCAATCGGCCATACCTCGAGTTTCATAATACGACTCTGGAAGAACTTATTCGGAATGGTGAACCGAATGTTCTGAATGAAATGCAAAGGCAACAATTTGCCGGTGAAGACCAGGAGACACTGGAAAACGGAACTGTGTTTCAAGGGGTTCTGCAGCATATCCACAGCGACGGCACTGTCTGCTGGGTGGAACGCCTGAAAGGACCGCAACTGGACGCAGACAGAAACGTTGTTGGTATTCAGATCCTGTTCTGGGGAGTGACAGACCGTATTGAAGCGGAACAGGCACAACAGAGAGAAAATGCGCTTTTGCAGGCGCTATTGCAACACGTGCCTGATGCGATCTATTTCAAGGATAAGGCCAGCCGCTTCACGCGCGTCAGCGAAAATATGGCCGGGATGTTTGGACTCGACAACGCATCTGAGGCCATCCACAGGACGGA
>JAQWLN010000092.1 GCA_029247265.1 Fuerstiella sp. | reverse complement strand
CACGTAGTTGTGTATCACACAGGCAAGGGACGGACGGTTGAAATAGTAGGGCCACAAATGTCCTGCTCCGATCGCCGCAGTAACATCGTAGTCAACGAATTTTCGGCCCCACGCGCCGAGTTGTCGTCGATCGCGGAACGTGAGTCCAGTCAGACCGAGGGGATGTTTCGCAATCAGCGGCAAACGGAACGCATAAAACTTCAGTGCCGGATCCCTGGCGTTCTTCAGATTCAACAGACACTGTGTGCTGCACAAAGCACGGCCATAGCGATGTGAAGGAATCAGCCAGTCATGATCGATCGCCGACGCGGCGAACACCGTCCGTATCTGACGTCCCGCCGCTCGGGCAAATGGATGACAGACTCCCTGCACTGCGCCGCCTGCCAGCAGATGCAGGGCGGATGCGATGACCCGGGTGCCGTGACTGTGACCGATAAGACAGATCGGGCATTCCGGCGGGATGTGCTGCGTCAGTTCGGCCAGATAATATCCGTTGCGGGCCGCTCTTCGACCCAGCTTGTTGACCTCAAGTTGAAGCATGGGCCCCAGAGGCGAGGAACTTGGCCACGTCAGATAGATCATCTGCATTCGGCGTCCCATCGACCCTCGACGCAGCCACTGCCATGTGCAGGCGGACTCCCGACAGGCGCTCGCCCTGTCGACGAAACTGCCATGCACCATAATACATACTGGAACTCCCGGCTCCAGTCCGGCGCAAAGTTCCGCCATGTTGGATTGGCGATAGCCAGCACATTGTTCGTATCGTAAAACTCCCGGACAGAATCGAGGGCAGGTGTGGCTAAATGATTGAGGGGAACGATGCGTGCTGACGAACCAAAATCCACTGTCGGCCATCGACGGGGCAATCTGAATCGTCTCTTCAACGACAGCAGGCAGGTCTATGGCTGCCGGCGCTGCTGACGATTGCTCATCGACTGGCGGGATTTCCTGAGCCTGTGCGCCTGCAGCGGCACACAGTAACACGGCGACAACCAACGGTATTGAGTTCCCGCGGTAGATCATTTTGAAAATTTCGCGTAGCATCATTTGAAGGCCCGTTATTCGTAAACGGTCTCCTCCATGAAACGAGCGGCGTCGTCACCTCGTGCGAACACACAGATTGAATAGTGGTTGTTTGACGCGCAATCCGTGCGTATGCCGCTGTACGGTAGTTCGTGTATGCATCCATCTATCGACCAAATGTTCAGGCAGAATTGGCGGAATGCCCCCACAGCACACGTGTATCGGTTCTGACGGAATGTCGAATGAGTCTGGTAAGAGGCAATCTGCTGGCGGCAGCGGCCCTGACGCCGAATGGGGCTGAGATTCCGCAGGCGTTTGGCTGACTTGCCGGCTGCGGAGCCACGAGCAGCTTGCAAGGATGGCCGGGCCTACCAAGAATAACGTCATCAAGGTGTAATCGGTCCGGAAGCATTCAATGGATTGCGACGTGGCACCGGCTACTTTTATGATCAATCAACATCCAGAGGTGCGATACGTGAATCTGTTTTTGCGAATAGGACTGCTGGCACTCGGTATAATGCTCAGTCATGGGGCTGGTGCCACAGCAAATGATGAGTCAGAGGGCAGCGAATCTCTGGCTCAGTTTTACGGATTTAAGACTGCGGAGCTGTTCAAGCTTGATGCTCGTGCCTTCAACCTGATCGCCGGTGACTTCGACCATGATGGGCGGACGGACATTCTGACCGTGGACAATCGTGCCAGCTGCCTTCGATTCTTTCGCCAGAAGAAAGACGGCACGGCGTCTCAGCCAGGTGCAGGACGTTTTGTCAACGACGTGAAATCCGACTGGCGGTTCGACGTGCGACAGATCCCTGTCGACAAAGAGGTCGCCGGACTGGTCGCCGCAGACTTTAATAACGATGGCCGACTCGACGTGGCCTATGTAGGTGCGCCGGATCGGCTGGTGCTGCGTTATCAGCCAGAGATGGGGAAAACCGACTGGAATCAACGTTGGTCCATTCGGCTGCCCGAACTTGCTCCCGCAGCGTCGATGATCTCGGCCGGTGACCTCAACGGCGATGGTCGCACGGATGTGGCAGTTCTGGGCAAGGAAGTCACGTACGTGCTGTACCAGGCAGACGACGGAACCATGGGAGTTCCCTCGAAACTGATCAACACCTCAGTGCAGTTATCCTTATTGCAGATCGCCGACATCGATGGTGACGGACGAGATGATCTGAGTTATCAGGCAAACGAAGGATCTGAGCGTGGGCTGTGTGCGCGAATCCAGACTGCAGACGGACGACTGGGCCCCGAAGTCCGTTTCGATCTCAGTAAGCCGCGATCAGTCACACTTTATGATGTTGACCAGCTACCAGGCAAAGAGATCCTGACAATCGACAGTCGCACCGGACGGGTCATCGTTTCCAGAATCACGAAGTCGCCGGGAGATAAAACGGAGCTTCCGTTCCGACTTGTTCAGTATGGCATCGGCCAGCCGGCGGGTAGCCGCGGACGAGCTCTTGCTATTGGCGATGTCGATGGTGATGCATTGCAGGACGTAATCGTCGCGGATCCGGAACACGCCCAGGTGTTGTTGTATCGGCAGAATGGCGTGGACGGTCTGGACACCGCAGAGGCCTATCCGGCTCTGCTGGGAGCGGAAGATATTTGTGCAGTGGACACGGACGGTGACGGCAGGGCAGAAGTTATTCAGATGAGTGAGAAGGAGTCTGCCATCGCTGTAAGCCGCTTTGAGGAAGGGCGGCTGTCATTTCCGAAGACGGTGGTTCGCCCGCCGAAGGATCAAAAACTTGCTGCAATTCAGGTGCTGGGCACTGGCAAAGAGATTCAGCTGGCCGTCTGTACCACATCGGGGAGGGGCAGTACCTCAAACGTCCAGATTCAGTTCTACAAGGTGTCCAGCCGTGAGGCGTGGGAAGCATTGGAAGAGCCAGTAACGCTCGAATCGTCGGCAATCGGGACTCGGGGCGTGTCGCTCATGGCGGTGGACACAGCGCAGGGTACGTCCGACAAGCTGCTGGTAATTCCCAATGGGGCCGGGAATAAGGGGATCACACTGCTGCATCGATCCGAAGGCGACAAGGTTTTTCACCGTAACGCACCCCTGAATCTGGGCACTGCCTCGGCCGGAGAACTGTTTCAGAAGAGCGGCCGCCTGTTTGTGGCGCGGGAAGCCTTCGCCCGCACAATGCAGTTCGACGGCACAACATGGGCCGTTGTGGACCAGTTCAATGCCGGAGAGTCCAAAGCCAGAATTGCCGGTGTCGCCGTCCTTAATCTGGACAATCAGGGAGAAGACGAGGTCGTCCTGGTCGACACGGGCGTGAAGAAACTGCGTGTGCTCAGGCTCAAGGACGGTCTCTTTCGGCCGTGGCGAGAAGTTGAGCTGGGGTCGCTGCGTTTTGTTGGGTGTTTCGTCGCAGATTTGAACGGCGACGGTACAGAAGACCTGCTGCTGCACGGCGCCAAGCAATTTTCTGTGTTGTACTCAGGGCAGACTTCAACGGAACTGGCGGAGTTGGCTTCATTCGAGTCAGATCGCGAGGATGCGTATCCGGCAGACATCATTGCGGGCGACGTTAATGGAGATGGCGCCATTGACCTCACTTTCATCGATACCAGTATCGATGGTCTTGAAGTGCTTCGGTATGACTCGAACAAAGGGCTGCAGTCTGCTACAAGGTTTCGTGTCTTCGAACAGAAACGCCTTGTCTCCAAATCCACGTCGCGCGGTACAGAACCCCGGGAAGGATTGGTCGCGGACGTAACAGGAGATGGGCGTCAGGACTTGATCGTGCTATGCCATGACCGCCTGATTCTGTACCCTCAGGATCGAGGGTTAGAATCTGAAGATTAGCCTGGGCGGTGACCCCCGGCAGGCGGACCTCCCGTGTGACACAGCCGTAGGTGCTGTATCCAAATCCGTCGCGTTTCCCGGCGTACATCGTTCGCTCACTGTTCCGGCGGCGGGACGGATTTCAATTTGCGAAGCACATCGTCACCGGACAGATCTGTGGCCCTGTCTTTACTACGTGAATAGACGTTCTCAACATAGTCGCAATGCGGCACAGCAGAAAAATTGACCTCATGAAAGATCCTCGAATTACTCGTCTCGCCGAAACGCTGATCGATCACAGTTGTCAGCTTCGCAGTGGTCAGAAAATCATCATCGAAGCATTCGATCTTCCCGAAACGGCATTGGTCTGTGACCTAGTTGAAACAGCCTACGCCCGGGGTGCGACACCACTTGTTATCTGGAAGGATAATACGATTCTTCGGAGTCTGTATCGGGGCGCCAATGTGGACAGTATGCAATGGGCGGGAACGGTGGAAAAAGGGGCCATGGAGGCCGCAGATGCATATATTGGGATTCGCGGATCTGCCAATTCCGATGAGTTCGCGGATGTATCGCCGGATAAGATGGATTTATTCACGGAACACTGGTGGAGTCCTGTGCATATCGATGTTCGCGTCAGGCAGACTCATTGGGTCGTCCTGCGTTACCCGACATCATCGATGGCTCAGGCGGCCAAACAAAGCACGCCTCAGTTCGAAGAGTTTTTCTTTGACGTGTGCACGGCCGATTACGCAAAGATGGCGGAGAATCTGAAACCCCTCGTCGCCCGAATGCAGGCTGCCGATCAGGTCCATATTACCGCACCCGGCACCGACCTGAGATTCTCGATCAAAGACATCCCAGTCATTCCATGTGCAGGAGAATCCAACATCCCAGACGGTGAATGTTTTACGGCGCCGGTCAAAGACAGTGTCAACGGGACGATTCGATTTAACACTCAGTCACGCTACCAGGGGGATGTTTTCGATGGCATTGAATTTGAACTGAAGAACGGCCGCATTGAAAAGGCCAGCTGCTCCAACGAACCGGAACGCCTCAATCGTATTCTCGACACGGACGAAGGCGCTCGATTTATTGGCGAATGGTCCTTTGGAACGAACAACCGAATTCTGCACCCCATGCTCGATACTCTGTTTGACGAAAAAATCGGTGGATCGTTCCACTTCACCCCCGGCAATGCGTACGACGAGGCGGACAATGGAAACCGAAGCAAGGTCCACTGGGATTTGGTTTTGATCCAGCGAGCTGATTACGGGGGTGGCGAAATTTCGTTTGACGGTGACGTCATTCGGAAGGACGGATTCTTCCTGCCCGACGATCTGGCGCCGTTGAATGAAGGGCTGCCACGTTCTGATGCTTAGACCTTCGGCTGTTCAATATCCCCCAGCGCTGCCAGAGCGTCTGCTCGACGCGACAGCGCTGATTCCACGGCAGTGGCGGAATCCCCGTTCAGGTTTCGCGTCCCCGCAATGGCGGTCTGCGTAATCTGATCCGGACGACGTGCGCCGACGATAGCCGACGTCAATTCGGGACAGCGCAGAACCCATGCGATCGAGAGTTCCGGCAGCGTCCAGCCGAGCCCACTGGCGATTGTCGCCAGTTCATCAACAAATGCCAGGTTGATTTCCAGCTGCGGTGACTGAAATCGTGCGTCCCGGGTCCGATGGTCCTTCTCTGGCAGAGAGGCAACCCTTTCTGCTGTAAACGTGCCTGTCAGCATGCCTTTGCCCATCGGACTGTAGCACACGACTCCGATATCTTCCTGTCCGCAGAACGGCAGAATCCCTGGCTCAATGCCGCGCGCAATCATACTGTATGGTGGCTGCAGCGACGTAATGGGATGAATGGCCTGCAACCGGCTCATCTGTTCGACACTATGGTTAGAAACACCGATATGCCTGACTTTGCCCTGCTGTTTCAGGTCCACAAGAGTCTGCCAGCCTTCTTCAATCTGCTCTTCCGGCTCTGGCCAATGCAGCTGATACAAGTCGATGCACTCAACGTCAAGCCGTTGCAGGCTGGCCTCACATTCAGCAACGATGCTGTCGCGGCGCAGGCATTTGCCAATATCTCCGTGACCGATGTCCGTCCGACCGCATTTCGTGGCAACAATCGGCCGACTGGCTTGTGGAATCAGCTTGAGCGCTTTACCAACAAGCTGTTCGCTGCGTCCCAGACCGTATATGGCGGCGGTGTCGATCCAGTTGATGCCGACATCCACGGACTTGACGATGGTGTCGATAGCCTCGGACTCATCCTGGTCACCCCAGCCGAACTTCCAGTCCCCGCCGCCAATGGCCCACGTTCCAAGTCCGATCACACTGACCTTTAGACCGCTGTTTCCAAGTGTTCTGAATTGCATATTTCTGTTTCTCCAGCGACGATCATAGCCCGTCAACTGTGCCTTAACCACTGAGCTGCGTCGTTGAATCAGTGTGAACTGCGGTCCTTCAGAATCGCCGCAACCTGTTGTGTCAGTCTGACTCGAGCGGGCGTCGGTGCGCTGAGTGTCATGATGATCTTCTGTGTCCTTCGGAACGAATGCAATCCGGCAAGAAACGATATGGCAACAGACATGACGACGCCGCCGGTAAGCAGTCCGGCGATGATGAGATGATTGGCCTCACGAGCAAAGGGTTGCATGTCATATACGATTGTGACCAGCAGGTCCAACACGGTCAGCAGAATCACCAAGCTCAGTACACTGAGGATGCCGACGATGGCGCGCCCGGACCACGAAAGCCCCTCGAGGCTCCGTTCAGGAGCCGCGTCGGTCGTTGCATATGGATTGACAGTGAATGTCGAAGTGTCGGCGTCAGATTCGGAATTTGACATTTTGCAGCCTCAGTGTGTGATTACCGCCTGCTCAACAGCGTTGGCTGCTGCGGAAGTATCAGGAAACCGTCTCTTTAATTCCGCAGTCAACCGGGCTGCATCGACCTGTCGCCCCGTGAATGTCAGGCAGTGAATGGCTTCAAGAAGTGATTGAGCGGCAAGTGCTGGATCGTCGGGACTTATCAGGGGGCCCCACAATAACGCCAGCGATGCCCTGTCGTGATCGTGTTCCTGAAGCAGGCATCGGCCGACGATGTATTGCGGGCCACCTCGCGCGGCCACCGGAAGATGTCGAATTCGATCACTCCAGACGTTCAGTATCGGTGTCGGCATGTTCGGATGCTCCAATAGGTGCAAACGCCAGATTTGTGTTTCCGCCAGTTCGCTGATTCGTTTCAGGCCACTGCTTCGTCGCAGGCGTTCCAGGACAGAGCGAGCACGCGACCGATGTTTGGGGTCGTGCAATACTGCTGAAGCTGCTGCCAGTTGCTGTACCAGAGAATCACTTGCCATGCCTGCCGGATCTTCGGGCAGTCGTTCCTGTGGCGGCAATCGCGAATCCCAGACCAGAGGCAGAGATGAAACATGGCGAGTTCTTCGGTCCTTCGCAAAAATCATGTCGATGCGATCGACCGTCTGACTTCGTTCGCCGGCGCGCAAAGCGGATTTTGCAGCGATTGCCTGCAGTTCATTCCAGGCCCACGGTCTCAACTCGGTTTTTAGAGCTCGGTCGAAATACTCAAATGCACGGTGTGCCTGTTCGTTCTGCAAACGTTCAAGGCCCTGTTCGAAGTCAGCGCTTCGTGAGAACTTCATTTCAACGACGTCGGTGACCCTGAAGACTTCAAGAGTACCACGTCCGCCTCGGCGCACGGTGACCACTTCTCCGGAAACGTCTTCGATCCGGCCAGCGACCTGGCGTGGCTGTTCGCTGGTATTGTCAAGGATCGTGATTGTGTCAGTAGTCGCAGCCGGCAATGCCGTGTCTCTGTCCTGGGCACGAGATTGAGTTGCTATGAGTGACACAACGATTACTGACAGTCCTGCAAGGATTAGTTGGAGGGAAAACGGTGGA
Source organism: Fuerstiella sp. (assembly GCA_029247265.1). Lineage (GTDB taxonomy): Bacteria > Planctomycetota > Planctomycetia > Planctomycetales > Planctomycetaceae > Fuerstiella. The sequence continues at coordinate 39,272 of JAQWLN010000092.1, read as the reverse complement.
TGAACGAGAATGCTGCAAAGCCCCACGCTCGGCAAACGAAACGATGCAGAGCGGCGACCGTCCACGGTCGGCCGGACGGAAAACTGCGGCTTTCGAAAAACCCAGCTGAAATGAGGGCGATGATTGTTCACACCACATCGGTTCCGTTTGGCGGACAGACTTCGGAAGCGATTGCTGACGACTAGGGAAGTGTCGTACACGTCCAGTTTTCCGAACGAAGAACAGTGTTTGTTGAAGACTTCACGACTGTGATTCTCCATTGTGCCACGCCAAAGGGCAATTCGTCGCAATACAACACGTCGCAACGTTGCCAGCATCGACCATGTTCCGGATCGTCAAATGCAACACGTGAAGCACCTCGTTGGCATCGGAGTGCCCATTTTTCGCCTGAACGTCGAATGTATCTGAAGTAGCGAGGGCTCTCGGCATTGTACGGACGTGGGCCGGGGAGTCCTCGCAATAGTTGCACAATTTCCTGAGCGGGTTGCGACAGGGATGCTGAGGATACGTCACGAAGAACGCCCACATCAGCGGGCAAGGACGTTTTCCATTCCCTGAGCCAGTGTGAAATGTCTTTTCCCGCATTTTTTGCGTTTGGTAATACGACAAGAACACGAGGTGTTTCTGCTGTTTCTATGCCCTGGCCTGGGTCACCTGCGATTGAACGACCGAGCCCGCGTGACAGCTTTAGAATTATAGCCGGCTGGTCGCTGAGTTTGACATGGAACACCACCTCAAGAGAGATACGTCGATCACCGTTCTTCCACTGTGAGCTTGCACCGGATTCTGTGGGAAGGTCCCCCAGGATAGAGTACCTTGGAGGATCGAAGGGCGGAGTTGTCGTGCGGTAGTTAATCCAGCCAGCGTGCTCCATTCGCTGGTAGACCCAACCCGGCTTCCACGGTGTCGTCAGGGAATAGGCGGGTGAATAAATCGACGGAGCCAGCAATGCCACACACAGCAACATGCCACTCCTGTTTCTGCTAAAACGTTCCACTGCCGGAATCATTCCGTACCACCAGAAGGGCGTCAGCCAAAGCATCCAGCGCAATGCTGACGAGTTACCACCATAGTTGTAGTTCTGTGTCCGCGACAAATAGAAGCACAGGATCACGAAGGACAGTCCGGCTCCCAGCGACCATATCACGCGAAGGGCGGCTCTGCGATCCGTAAACGGACCCAACAGCCAGCCAACACCGGTCAACAGAAAGACGGGAGTCATCGCCAGAATGCCATGATGTCCCAGCACACAATGAAACAGGTAGACACCAGGAGACTCGTTGTTCGCATCAATTCCCTGTGGGTGCGACCAGTAGCTGGGGACGCCTTCATGGACATATACGTATTTTTCGGTTCCATAGTAGGCATAGAATGGTTTGATTCCGCCGGTGCAAATCCAGTTGGTGATAAAGAACGCTGCCAGTGGGATAATGGCGGCCGGCACGTAGAACCGAGCGGTCGTTTTCCAGTCTACCTTTACGAGCAGCATAAAGGTCAACAGCCCGAACAATGCGGCAGGCAGTTCAAGACAGCATGTCAGCGCGGCAGTCAACCCGACAATCGCGAAGTCTCCGGATGCCGGTGTGTTCGCTGACCTGATTCGAACCATAGCCGCCAGACAGAACATTACGCAGACGGCAGCCGGTGTGTGATTGTTGAGTGTGGTCAGAAATGGATTCAGCATACTGCCAAATCCAGCGGCGATCAGAATAAACCAGCGGGCGCAGTCTGCGATGCCGGTGTGTCGTAAAGACTGACGCAGAGACAGGAGCGCGGCCAGGAAGGGCAGAACATTCACAAGGATCAACAGCAATCGAGTGACGAACGTCGTGTGTTCCCGCAGGTCGTATCCCAGAGTCTGACGTTCAATCCAGTACAATCCGGCGACGACTGTCGGAAACAGGGGTGGCTTTGAAGAATAGAAATGCCACGGTTTGTCAGGCGACGTCCGATGCCGCACTTTGTCAATTGTGGACCACTGCGGCACGGCATCGATTTCGTCGATCCGATACGTTCCTCGTTCCACAAGCGACCATACTGTACACCAGCGAGACCGATCGTTGGCGCTCTGTAGGGGTGTACTGTTGAGCACTGCCACCAGAGCCACAGCGATCGCCGACAGAATCAGCACTAAGCTGACTTTATCGGTATCGGTCGTAGTGGCAATAGGCTCTTGCACGGGATGTGGCTGGTCAAAGTTCGGGAAATGATAGTCGAAACCGACGGCACGCGTGATTCGCGTCAGCAAACAAAAACGCCGCGCGGGCAACCACGCGGCGTTTTTATCCGGCTTCTGAACATCTGGGTCAGGCTGTTATACGTCCTCGGCAGAATTATAGTTAAAACACATCCGAATCAAGTGAGCCACATTGTCAGCTCGCATCTTGTCGTTAATGCGTGCACGATGAGCTTCAACCGTCTTGGTACTGACCGTCAGCTCCTCCGCGATTTCACGGCTGGACAGCCCATCCACGACGTGGTCAAGCACCTCACGTTCGCGATTTGTCAGTCGATTGAGACTGTCCTCAGTCTCATCCAGTTCATCATCCATGTCGATATCGACGTCGTAGTAGTAGTGATACCCACGGGCTACGGCTTCTACCATGTCATGAACTTTGACAGGCTTACACAGGAAATCGAACGCTCCGTTCTTCATGGCACGCACTGCCATCGGCACATCAGCGTGCCCAGAAATCATTACGATCGGCAAAGGAAAATCCTCGGCCGCCAGCTTTTCCTGCAGTTCAATCCCGGACATGCCGGGCAGGCGAATATCAAGAATCAAAACGCCAGGTTTGGCCTCGCGATAATCACGATAGAACTCCATGGCGGTCATGTAGTCATCGACTTGAATCTTCTCGTCTTCCAGCGATTCCTTCATGGAAGCCCGAATTGCCTGGTCGTCTTCAACCAGAAATACTGTGAATTCCCTACGCTTCCGCGGACTGTGGAACTCAGTTGACGGCGGATCCGCTTTCTTCTTCCTCCGACGGGTAGTTCGGCCCCGTTTCTGCAACATCTAGATTCCTCCAAAAAAATTGGTGATGACGAGTTAGGCAGGCCCGCCTTACTACGTGCTGGTGAACTTACAGCTATTTGTACGGGAATACAATTGTGTAGTGGCCGTTCATTAAAACGCCCGTAATTCATTGCCACAATGCCCTGAAGGGCCGCAATCTGCCATATGGGAATGAACACCTGTACCCTGGGAAGAGGCGACTACCCCTCACCCCTGGCCCTTCTAGAGAGAGTTTAACGGTGATTCAATCGCGTTGTCCGCAGGATTTCGGGAAGTGCGGACATGTCCCCATATCAAAGCCTTGAGTCTTCCAATTATGGCAGTTTACGCATCTGTAGCTTAGGTTTCGAGTTCTGCTGGCGGTGAGCGATATCAGCTTGGTGTTGACTGCAAAGACGTTTCCTGGCTAAACCGATCCAGTGAAACTGCTTGAGTTACGGCCACACTTCGCAGGATGCCCGCGAACGTTGTGATCGAAACGCTTTAGATTCTCTATGGGTTAATCCTCATCTCCCCAGGATTCCTTGGAAACGGGACCCCCTTCGTCCATGACACGATATCGCAATCAGCGACGCGGGAAACCAGGCGCATGGATGACGTGGACGGCGTGGTGCATCTGCTGCCTCTCATTTGCCTCGACTACGTTTGCTCAGCGATGGGAAGTTCATGAAAGACTCGGCAATGTAGAGTTGTTTGCGGAATTCCGCCTGCTGCCGAACGTGGTCGCCGCGCAACTGGAAAGTGTTGAGGAAGAACTGAAACGGCATCTTGACCTAGCCCAGTCAGATGACGCGGAAATTCAGGTCATCGTTTTTAAGTCCGCCGGAAGCTACCGCGACTACCTGTCCAAACGCGTGCCCCAGGCGCTGCAGCGCCGAGCCATATTTTATCGATCGGGCGACCAGTACCAGATATACGCCTACCGTCATGAACAACTGTTGACTGACCTGCGTCACGAATACACGCACGCAGTTCTGCATCGGACGCTGCCTTTCGTCCCGCTATGGATCGACGAGGGATTGGCCGAATATCTCGAGGATCAGCCGGAACGCAGAGCCAAGTCAAGTCGCCTGCGCTCTATGAAGTGGAAGTGTCGAACTGGCTGGCGCCCCGATTTGCGGCATCTGGAGGCGATACCTTCGGCATCCCGAATGACCAGCAACCATTATCGCGACAGCTGGGCGTGGACGCATTTTCTGTTAAATGAGTCTGATCAGACACGAATGCTGTTCCGTGACTACCTGGCGGCAATTTCCGCCGGTGGGGCACCGGGGACCTTCAGTGAATGGGTGGGGGAGCGTGACCCTGAAGTTGTAAAACGTGTGGGTTCGTATTTTCGCCGGCTTCAGATTTCGTTACGCTGATCCAAGCCTAGGCTTTGCCGACATGTGACGTCTTTCTCCGGACCGCTCAACCGTTTCGGTATTGAACACGCGACGCAATCCATTTCATCGGAACTTACCAGTGACCAGAATTCCCTTCACATCCGTGTTTACGAGTTGTCTGGCGGCCGCCGGCATGATTCTACTTCCTTCCGCCGCGTTCAGCGTTGACCAGTCAACGGCGAATTCCGTTGATTCGTCGTCCACACTGATACGTGACATTCGGATGCGGGAAGGGGGACTGGTGTTGATTCATGTGCTGGACGCAGCCGGCAAGCCGTTATCGGGGCGCGTTGTCACGATTACTCACCAGGGAAAGACGGTTGCAGCCGCCCGCAGCAACGCAGCTGGACATGTGTGGATAAGCGGACTGCGTTCAGGAATCCACGTGATGGCGTCGGGCCAAACGGCGAATGCACTACGCTTCTGGACAGCAGACGTCGCTCCACAATTCGCCGCTGACAGTACTGCGATTGCCCCGTCGCAGGCGATCATTCGAGGGCAATATGGTGCGCCAATGATCGGTCCCGGGATGCTGGCCACAGGAGCGGCAGTTGCGGGAATTGTAGGCATTATTGCGGGAAAGAATTCAACGAATGAAAGTGTTCCCGTGCCACCTGTGGGGGCCACTGCCTCCGCCACAGCTGATAGTTCGGCTGGTCCCGCCAGTCCCTGAAAGTACGGCTGAGCATGCATCCAGACTGCTGCAGCTGATAACGTCCAGGCAGTCGGATATGGATTATTCCACGCTATGTAGCGGCCGCTGTGCTCGGATTATCCGGGGAATCTGCACAGCGGCAGAATCCCCTGCACTGCAGTGAGACGGACTGTCTGTCACAGGACGCCGAACTTATTGTAGGCATCGACTGCTTTCATACCTGCTCGGATGGCGTCGCGAACCTCGTTTTCCGCGTGGACCTTTTCCCATGCCGCCTGAAGTGCATGTTCCTCCACGGCCTGCGGAATGACGACGACCCCATCTTCGTCGGCCACAACCAGGTCTCCTGGCGAGAATGTAACGCCGTCAATTTCCACCGGTACGTCAAAATCTATGACTCGTTGACGATCTTTGCTGTCGTATAAACACGTGCCGCGAGCCACGATCGGGAAATTCATGTCCCGAATCCTGGCGACGTCGCGCACAGCACCATCGATTATGGCACCGACACAGCCTCCGTTGCAGACCGCTGTTGTTAACAGCTCGCCCCAGATTCCGGAGCGCAACGAACCGCTGGCCGCGGCGATGACAACGTCATCAGGCTGGCAGCTATCGACCGACTGGAGCTCCATGGCATACGGTTCGGGGTCTTCATGGAACATGTCTGCCCAAAGTGTCGTGCGGCAGCGGCCGACGATCATTTGACGTGTCGTCAGTTGCTGCAGTTGAGTACGTGGCGACTGATGTGCAAACCCCAGCGAATCCAGCGCGTCGCAGATGACAGCAGAATACATGTGTTCGCGGATCTGCTCGATGGTGATTGTCGGCCGTGATGTCATCTTTGATGTTCCGGGGGGCGATTTGCTATCAGTATCGTCTGCCACCGGCTATCGTAATACAAGGTTGTCGCCAGTCCCACCGAACATGCCCCCCTCCTGAAAGCTATCGATGCGAATCGGAGTTGTCGCACTTCTTCACGAATCCAATACGTTTCTGACTCAATTAACGTCGGTTGATTCATTCCGTGAGAATCTACTGCTGACAGGAGAACCCATCCGAGCGGCGCTGGCGGAGGCGCACCACGAAGTCGGCGGCTTTCTTGCGGGGCTGACGGAGGTGGGGGCTGAGGCTGTGCCGTTGTTTGCAGCCCGGGCATTACCTTCGGGACCAATCGCCGGGGAGGCGTTTGCCGAGCTCGTCGATCAACTTCTGTCGACGGTTCGCAGGGCCGGCACACTGGACGGGATTCTGGTGGCGCCTCACGGTGCTACGGTCAGTGAGGTCTATGCGGACGCGGATGGATACTGGCTGAACGAATTGCGGAAGCTGGTGGGCACCGAGCTTCCGATAATTGGCACGCTGGACCCACATGCCAATCTTTCTCAGCTGATGGTGGACAGCTGCGACGCGCTGGTGGCGTATCGAAGTAATCCGCACCTTGACCAGCGTGATCGCGGTATAGAAGCGGCTCAAATGATGGTCAGAACGGTGCGAGGAGAGATTCGTCCCGCAATGGCCGCCTTCTTCCCTCCGCTGGCGATCAGCATCGAACGACAATGTACTGACGAGACCCATTTAAGACCGCTCTACGCGTCGGCAGACGCTCAACTTAGTGTCGACAGTGTCCTGTCCAACAGTATTCTGCTGGGGTTTCCGTACTCTGATGTCGACGAAATGGGCTCAGCTGTGATTGCCGTCACAGACGGTGATGAGGCTCTGGCCCTGAGCCTGGCACGGGATCTGGCTCTCAACATGTGGGACATGCGAGCTGATCTGCACGGTGAATTTGTGTCGGTCGAACAGGCGTTGAACCAGTGCGCGACAGCTTCTGGTCGTGTTTGTCTGCTTGACATGGGGGATAACGTCGGTGGCGGCTCCGCAGCGGACGGAACGGAACTGCTGTCTGCTATTCACGCTCAAGGAATTGAACAGGCGTTCGGCTGTCTGTTCGACCCGGAAGCAGTTGCTGCCTGTGAACGGGCACGGCAGGGCAGTCGACTGTCCCTGACAGTTGGAGCGAAGACAGACGACATACATGGTGTTCCGTTCAAAATTGACGCTCATGTCATTTCACTGCATGATGGCAAATTCCGTGAGCCTCAACCGCGACATGGTGGAATCTCCGAATTTGACCAGGGACGCACTGCGGTGTGCCGTACGGAAAGCGGCCTGACATTAATGCTGACCTCCCGCCGCATGGTTCCGTTCAGTCTGCAACAATTGATCAGTTGTAATGTTGATCCGTGCAGCTTTCGGATCCTTGTGGCCAAAGGCGTGAACGCTCCCATTGCAGCATACCGCGAAGTTTGCGACATTTTCATCCGGGTCAACTCTATCGGTTCAACCTGCGCGGACATGAGTCGACTGCACTACCGCCATCGTCGGCGACCACTGTTTCCTCTTGAGACAGACGCCATATTCTCCTGATTCGCCACTGTCGGTGTAACTATGAACGGAGCTGAGATTGCAGATTCAACCTCGAGTCGGCACCAGCCGTGGCCTGAAGTTAAACGAAAGATCCCTATGAGTATTTGGCGATGGGCAGACATGATCGAACCGATTCCGGAATCCGCCCGGATCACACTGGGCGAAGGCGATACACCGCTGCTTCGGTCCAGACGTATTGGGCCCGAAGCAGGTCTGACGAATCTGTACTTTAAGCTGGAGCATGGTAATGCTTCCGGATCATACAAGGACCGATTTGCGTTCACGGCAATCTCAAGTATGGTTGCTAACGGCCAGAAAAAATGCATCGCCACTTCCAGCGGAAACACGGGAGCTGCACTGGCGGCGTACTGTGCAGCAGCAGACATTGAATGTCGCATTGCTATCGTCGAAGGCGCACCTCTGGGCAAGCTGAAGCAGATGATGGCCTACGGAGCAAACATCGCCCGCATCCGGAAATTTGGCACTGATCCTGCTGCGACCACGAACGTTCTTGAAAAACTGGCGGAACTGGGGAAACGCCCGAATTCGGCCATGCAGGTGAGCGCTTTTGTGTACAGCCCTGCCGGGATGTCCGGCGTCCAGACCGTGAGTTTCGAACTTGCCGAACAGTTGGCCGATCCAATTGATCATGTGTTCTGCCCAGCGGGCGGAGGAGGATTGTGCGTTGCAGCGGCTCGAGGTTTTCAACAGCTTGTCGACCAGGGCCGGATCAGCAGAGGCCCGGCGATCGAATGCGTTCAGCCCGAAGGGAACAACACAATTGCCGGACCACTTCGGGATGGCGCCGATCGAGCGCAGGAAGTCGACTGCACATCAAAGGTCAGCGGGCTACAGGTTGCCAGCGTCGTGGACGGACATCTGGCAATCGAAGAATGCCGTCCCACCGGTGGAACGGGACATCTGGTCACTGACGAATTTGTCTGGGACACACAAAAACGACTGGCTCGCGAAGAAGGCGTCTTCACCGAACCGGCGGGGGCTGTCGCATTGGCGGGAGCTCTCCAGGCTACACGAAACGGAGAAGTCGACAGGGATGCAGTGGTCGTCTGCATGGTAACGGGCTCCGGCTTCAAGGACGAAGTTGCCATTGATCGAATTAATGCTGACATCGAATGCCCGATGCTGGATGCAGACGCAATCGATGAATGGTAGGGTGCGTCGCCTGATCTGCAGGCGACCCCCATTTGCACCGTTTTACGTTCGCGTGATGCCCCGAGCAGTAGTTCGCACCGGCGTGCGGGCCGTCCCGCGCAGGAGTACATATGCTGACTGTTGAAGACGCTCTGGCAACAATTTTGAATCATGTGGTCACCGGTGCAGCCACCGTAACACCGCTGGCAGAATCACGACATCATGTTCTGGCTGACGATCTCACGACGCCACATGACTCGCCACCGTTCGATAAATCGATGATGGACGGTTTTGCCGTAGCGTCAGGCGAATTTGATACTGCCGGGAAACAGACGCTTAAGGTCATGGAGACGATCACCGCGGGAACAATACCCACGGCGCTGATAGGACCACAGGCAGCATCCCGAATCATGACCGGAGCCATTGTGCCCCAAGGTGCGAACTGTGTGGTGCCGATTGAGCGCGTTGAGTTTGACGAAGCGGCATCGCATCACGTGACCATTACGGACGAGGTGGTGAACCCGGAGGCCAACATACTGCGTCAGGGAGTCCTTGCCAAAACGGGACAACCGCTGATGAAATCCGGTACTTTGCTGGCACCGCAGCATGTCGCGGTACTGGCAGAATTTGGTGTGGCACAGGTGCCGACCGTTCAGCAACCAACCGTCGCGGTGCTGGCTACGGGTGACGAGCTGCTATCGGTGGATCAGCCGTTGATGCCCGGTCGGATTCGAAATTCCAACGAGCCGATGCTGGTCAGTCAGGTGCAGCGGGCTAACGCAAAGGCAGTTCCATTGGGAGTGGCTCGAGACAACCGGGAAGACCTGCGAAGCCACATCACTGAGGGGCTGAGGAGTGATTTCCTGCTGTTATCCGGCGGTGTTTCAGCGGGAACACTTGACCTTGTACCGTCAGAACTTAAGGCGGCGGGTGTGGCGGAAATTTTTCACGGGGTGCAAATGAAGCCCGGTAAGCCGTTGTGGTTCGGTCGACTGAAGGCAACGGAGCACACATGCTGGGTCTTCGGATTGCCCGGCAACCCCGTCAGCAGCATGGTGTGCTTTGAACTTTTTGTCCGCACGGCTCTTAGAAAATTCGCCGGTTCCAACAGCCCGATGCCTCAATCGAGACCAGCTCGGCTGACCGAATCCATCACGGTCAAAGGCCCGCGGCCCATCTATTTTCCATGCAAACTGAGTGCAGCAGATGCCGAAATGCAGGCGACGCCGGTGGCATGGGGGGGCTCGGCGGATCTGAGGTCAACCGCCGATGCGAACGGCATGTGCCTGTTGTTGCCTCGAGCGAACGCCTATGCACCGGGGGACACAGTCGCAGCAATTGACTGGTCGGCGATGTAGACGGCTATCGATTTCTCCAGATATCAGAACGTGTGATCCCCAACGACGCTGCTGTTTCTGCAATGTCGTCCCAGAACCGCAGAGCATCGACCGGGTATCCCTTTGTGGCTTTGAGGTCCGGCTGATGATGTTGCCAGAACCGATTGAACTGCATCATGACGGTTTCGCGTACGTACTTCGCAACCATTGACGCCAGAGCGACCGGCAGGACTTCTTCTGCCTTCGTGCGAAAACAAAATTCCAGCGAACCCAGTCTGTAACGTGACATCGGTCTGGACTCCTCCAGACGAAACACCAATCGGTTGTCAAACGCTGTAGAGATGATGTCGTCGTACCGATTGCGACCGCCATGCTTGTCGCAGATCACCCATCCATCTGCCGGCGCATCCGGATGGTCGGTAGCTGCCCGTACCAGCGTGAGCGTCTCTGCTGACAGTACTTTTCCCTTGGAATCGACTTCGGCGACGCGACGATTGAATTCCGGCGGAAACATGATGCAACTCTGGATGCTCAGCAGGCGGATACCGGCAGCGGTCACTGCGTCTGCCAGTCGCGCTGCCTGTTCGTCACATTCAGCAGTCTCACATGCTACTGGCAGCGACATCTCATCCACAACTCCGCGTCGAACGCAGTGATAATCGTCGTGGAACGTTGCGTCTGTCAGAAACTCGCCCATGGCAGCAACGTTAACCGCCTCCACGCCAAGATGTCGCAGGAACGCGTGCACGGCTCGTTCCAGCCTGATCAACGATTTGCCGGCGGAATAGACTTTCTTCGAATCCGCCACATGCAGTCGCCTGTCCTCGCGTGTCGGCGATTCCACAACGACATCGTCGAGCAGTTTCCATAGATCCGCCGGTTCAGCGCCTTCAGGAATCGTCCAACTGGTGGCCGTGACAACCAGCGGTCCGAGATTCGGGCCATAGCCGGCCTCATCAGTTCCAATAACAACGGGCATAACGGGGATTGCTGTCTGTTCGTGAAACACTCGTTCCTGCGGCAGTGTCGGCGATGCATCCGATGAGTGTCCGGTTGATTTGACTGGTCGCGCTATACTTCAAACTGAAACGGCATCGTCCGAAGCACCGTTTTTCAATTCCGAGTCACAGCCGAAAATAGATATTGTTCTTTTCAAGATGACGCACGAACACCCACATGACGGAAAAAAACAATCAGACTGCCGATGACGTAGTTTAACGGTGCATCTCTCGGGACAAACGGCTCAATGGCGTCCATAGCCAGCAGGTGCAGAACATACCCGGCCAGAGCATTCGTGCCGAACACCTGAAAAGGGAGAAATGAGAAACGGCATCGGTCGCACAGCAGATGAAACATGAGAAAGACGGCCAGAGAAAAGCCGGCTCCAAACGTCAGAGACGGGCAGTGTAGGCATTATGCAGCGTTCTTGCCGGTTTACTACCTTCCGCCCGGGTCAGATTCACGGTCACGTCTAGATCCCGACTCCAGTCGCCCTTACCCCCTCAGGGGGGGGTACATCTGTACCGCCGATTTCAGGGCGTTGAAACCCGAACCGCCGTCGATCTGTAGAACACGGAGAACGAAAACACTTCGGCACGTTCTCAGGCGAGCTGCGACTGTTGGCGCAGTCTGCCGGCATTGGAATTCCAGCCTCGGGTCTTCAGATTCGCGAAGGTTTCAGCCGTCTTTGAAAGCAGATCAGCCCAATCGTTCCGACGCCCAGCAAAACGAAGCTGGACGGCTCAGGAACCGAAGCGGACGCCAGATCCCAGCCGATCACATCGAAGGCCCGCAAATCGAGTTCCGATACGGTGTTCAGCTGGCCGGCCCCATTTGCTGTGGGATCCATGATTCCCAACCCCAGATTATCTTTCCAGTGACTCGCCTGGCGGCCATCGCCGCCGTTGTCCTGCGGGTCTGTGGTGCCGGTCGAGAAGAATCCGAGGTTTGTGGCTCCGCCGTCCAGCGAGAAATATGAGGCGGTTCCGAAGGATAGGTCCAGGATGCCGTCATTCGCGCTGTAGCGGAACATGTCCAGGCCTGTAAATACTCGAAAGCCAAAGTCCAGATCCGTGTTGCTAGTAATGGCGGAGTTGACCGAATCCACGCCACTTCGAAATCCCAGCGCGTGACCGATTTCGTGTATCACGATGCCGACGAAATCCTGGAGCCCCCGCGCCGATACCGTCAGAATTGTCAAAATCCCAGGAATACGCGTCACTGAAGGTAATACTCGCGTCGGCCGCACCCGCGGAACCTGCGAACAGTCCTAGCGCCTTGGCGTTTGCCGTATTTAGGGCCAGCACTCTATTGTTCGTGGCCCCAGAGGCAATCGATCCGTCACTGTCGAGGGAAACTACTGTGCTGCCGCCCTCGGTGTTGACCTGGGTACGAAATTGTACGTAGTCGTTGTTCGTTCCCCCGAGTGTGGGCAATCCAGCCACAGCCGCCGTGTCATCGGCTGACGACATATCGGACTGCAGGGCCGCGAAGTACGTATCGACCTCCTGAGATTGCGTGAACGAGCTGGCGGTTCCCAAGATGTTTGTATCAAGAGTGGTCAAGTCGATATCCAGATTGACTGTCACGTCGTCGGTCAATACGGACTGCCAATAGTTGGCAGCGACCTGGAAACCGGAAATTGCCTGTGCGTCCATCCCGGCGGCCGCATTCAGATCGATGAGCAGCCCAGCGGAGACAGGCGGCGACATACAACTGAGTAAAAGCGTCACGACACCGCACCAGCAAATTCTCATCGGCGTTACTCTAAAACAATATAGTCGCTGGCCCGCGATGCATGTACTCCATCGATTGTTGCTGGTCGCCTAACCAATTGCAACGGACGCTTTGTTCTTTATTTAACCCTGTCTGTGCAGATGGTACTCATTCGATCTTCGTCCCCCCGGAACGTATACTCCAGGGATGAGGTCCCATGGGTCTTTCACCAACCAACCTAACGAGGGTTTCGCAAAAACTCACTCAACCCGGGCAGGTTGTCGGTGTTGATCAGGTCAACTCCGGCAGCGTGGAGAGTTCCCCACATGGCCGGTGTGTCGGGCGTGGCCCAGAAACGCAGGCGACGTTTTTTGCTGTGTGCTTGCTGGACAATGTCCTGCAGTTTCATTCGCTCTGCCTCCGAAATTTTCCCTTCGCCTCGCCACTGGAAATAATTTCGCCAGTTGTCGCTGATGAGTGGCATCAGGTGCGTTGGCTGATCACTGTTCAGGTCAGACAACCGTCCGTCAATGCCCACGTAGCGCGGCGAATGTGCGGCGATCGTCGCCTGTGGTCGGTTTCCACTGACGATGGCCACAACCGCCTTCTGATGCACAGTTCCGTTTTCAACACGTGTGAAAATCTCGTGGTACTGCCGCAGCACGTCATGCAGTGCTTTGTATGTAGCGACACCATCCGACTTGATGTCAATCATCAGAGTAAACACGGGACCATTCCTGTGTACTCGGTCACCGTTATGCCTGATCCGTTGCCTCAGTGGATCCAGGTACAGCCTTTCCAGCGAATAATCTGCAGACAGTTCCCTGCGAGTGTGTGCGACCAGCAACTTTCCGTCCACAAGAAAGATGTCGGCCTCAACGCTGCAGAAACCATTATCCAACGCGTCCAGCAGCGGACGATCATGCAGATAGTCATTGTGTGCGTGTGCTGCAGGAAGCGGAGCCATTGCATCTTCCGCGGCCAAACTTTGGGTCACCGGTAATGAAGCAACGGCGATGACAACAATCATAAGGCGACGAATTAAGCTCATAGGATTCCTTTGACCTGTCCCGGCAACGCGTTTCACACCAGTCCCCGTTTCTTTCGGCACCACCACTCCACGCATAGCAGAACCACAAACAACAACAGACTGATCCAGTTATCCCACAACGTAATACGTTCGGAACGTTTCACTTCCAGACTCGGCAGGCCCTCGTCGGCCCATCGCTTCAGACGTTCCAGCATATCGTCCGAAGTTAGAAAATCTCCAGCACTCACGTGTGCCAGTTCGCGCATGAGAGACGGATCTGCGACCGGGTTGTCCAGTTCCGGATCACGGGGATTGACAATGAATCGAGTGGTCGCATAGTTCAGGGTGCCGTCCGCATCGGCTGCAGCGACCGTGCCCCAATAGTCGCCGGGACTCATCGTGTCGCGGAAATCGCCCTCTCCACGGGCGTCGACAGCTCGCACAGGAACCACTTCGTTTTTGCCATCCGGACTTTTCACGGAAACGTCGTATTTGACTCCGGACAGAGGAATGCCTCCGTCGTCTCGCAGCTCAAATGCCAGTTCAGCCACAGAACCCGGATTCAGGTCTCGCGGTTCGACGTTAATCCATAGCCTTGAGTCACCGTCGTTTTCCATTTTTGTCAGCCAGAAAATCACCTGCCGCCAGAAACGCTGATGCGCTTCCACGGCCCAGTCTTCGTCGACGGCCCACTGCCAGGTGGTATCTCCGGCAAATGCCAGCACATTAGAAGCACCAACGTTCTGCCCGATCAGTAATGGCATCCCCGAGGGCGACACAGCCAGTTTTTGAGCCGCTCCGCCGTCGCGAATACGCAGGGCGTTGGCTCCGGTTAATGGCGGCAGATCGTTCCATCGCTGTTTGTTCTGGTCCGGCGGAGCGATTTGCAGAATGGGATTATGGATGGCCGCCCGAGTGGGCAGCATCTGGATATCGTCCGTTAACTGCTGATCCCCATCGCTCATAGACACGGGCAGAAGCCGAGCCAGAGGTGTGCGATGGTAACCACCGCCGCCAAAGCTGTCTTCTCCGCCGATCATCATCAATCCGGCGCCCAGTTCGCAGCAGGCATAGAGTTTCTGCAGACGCTCTTCACCAAACAGGTCAGCAGAAACATCGCCGATTATGAATGCGTCGTAATTCCCAGGAGTGAACCAGTCGTCGTTAAACTGGTTCCGGGCCGAGAACGGCGCGGGATAGAGGTTCATATGGTCCAGTTGCACGCGACTGCTGACATTGATGCGCCGCAGCCACTTGTACTCAGGACGCAGTCGGTCGAAGTACGCCACTCGAATCCCACCAGAACGAACTCGAATGATGGTTTCGACACGGTTATTCGTCCTGCGGACTTCGTCGCTCAGAACTTCCACTTCAACCGCAACTTTGATCTCACCCGACTGTTCAGGCACAAACTGCAGATCCAACACCACGTCTTCTGCCGCATCTGCAGGACGGTGGACCTTCAGTGTCATATTATCCCGGCTGGGTCGCACTGCGATCATTTCGCCCGTTTTTCCATTTGGCAGCTGAGCTCGATCTTCCACCAGCACTCGAACTCGACAGTCACGCCCTTCGGCGCCGAAGGACTTCAGCCGCACCTTGATTGGCACAACGTTGCCAATGAACACATCGCGGGCGATGTCCAGTTCGCTGACCCCCAGATCCAGCGTCGTGGTCTGAACTTCGGAAGTGCCCATCACAACCGTATAAATGGGGCTGTTTTGTCGTCCGGCCAGCCTGGCCGTCTGGATCGGATCGATGTCCTTTTCGCCACTGACGGCCTGTTTACCATCACTCCATAACAGCACGGCCGCAATCCTTTCACGAGCCGCCTCCTTCGCGAGTGTTTCCAGATTGGCACCGATTGCGGTCATTCTGCCATCCGCCGCGGCATCAGGGGCGTCGATGACTTTCATGTCCTCCGACAGATCGCGCAGGCGGACTTCCACGGTCTCACCAATCTCATCCAGATAAGGCTTCGCCGCATCGTAAAGTTGCAGCAGTTCCTGTCTTCTGGTGATACCGCCGGTGCCATCCGGTGTGCCCATACTGCGACTGCTGTCCATGACCACATAAAGCACAGCATCAGAACGGTCGTTCGACACCAGAACGGCCGCGGGACGAAGCAGCCACAGCGTGATGAGCAGTACAATTGCGATGCGCAGCCCTACCAGCAGGCGGCGCCAGATCACGGGCAGATGCTGAATGCGACGAGGATAGCCAAGGCGCACAACAAACAACATGATCACACATGCCAGGACGATAAGAGGCCATGGCCAGATTGGTTCAAACGCCAGTTTCATCCGGTTGATGAGCCCTTTGTGGAAGAACCCGATTCATTCGGAACCGGCTCTTCATCGTAGAAAAAATTGGCCATCAGATGTTCTCCGCAGAAGATCGCGATCAAAAGTCCCATCAGTATGGGAAAGATCTCCACGCCAAGACGCCCGACGTTCACGGCTCGGTCAAGCTGTTCCGGATCGGTGACGCGGGAATAGCGATCCGCACCAAACACTGCGTCGAGGGATTCATCGGTGATCGTTGTCAGATTGCTTTCCTCGTCCAGATCGTTCACGGCAAAATCTCGGTCAAAGTTGTTGCCGTCATCGATAGATCGCAGCTGAAAGTGACCTGCCTCGTTGACATCCTTCAGCAGAACCGAAGGCTCATCAAATGGCAGCGTCCCTTCCGTGAGTCGCAATCGTGGTCGCGCCACGGCATAACGACTGAACCGTTTTGCAGCGGGCACAGGTATCTCTACGGGATCGCCGACAACGAAGTTTCTTTGTTCGTCCGCGGCGCCGGTCAGATATTGCATCACCTCATCAACCAGCATTAAAAATGCCCAGTTATCCACAACAAAGCCCTCATTCCATTGCGCGCCACCGTTCTCCAGATTGTCAACGGCCGATGCGAACAACAACGTGCGACCGGAGCCAACTCGACGCTCAATCAATGCGGGGCGTCCGGTCTTATCGCTGAATCTCATCAACACTCGGGAATCATTCGGCAGCTCGAACGTCCAGCAGATGTCAAACAGAGCGTAAGACAGAGCAGTTTTCGCGTCAGGATCAGCAGAGAAGCTGCGAACGATCGGATTGTCATCCGCGACAAGCGTCAGACGCCCGGGATCTCGCCGAAACGGAAGCTTGCTGACCGGGAGCCCCGGCAGTAGTTTTTCTGCCTCCGCAGTTCGCCAGTCCGTTGCCTGTATCAGTTTCTCGCCCCCCGTCGAAACAAACAGCGATCCTCCATCGTTGACGAATCGATACAAGTCGATCCAAACCGACGGATCCGGACGCTGCAGATTGACGATACAGATGACGTCGTAGTTCCCCGGCTTTTCACGACTCAGCTGAGCTGTTGTGATCGCCTTGCAGTCAAATTTACGAATTCCCTGACGTTCAAGGAACAGAGGTTGCATTGCGTTCAGTAAGTACTTGCTGTCGATGAGTCGATCAGAAACCAACAGAATTCGCGGCAGAGCGGTGACCCCAAACGTAAAGTACCGAATATCGTCAAAGGTCAATGGATCAGGTGATGTCAGGCGCACGAAACCCCGCTGAACATCTCTGCCCTTTATCCCGCTGACGTTGAACACAGCGACGGGAGGACTTCCTTCAAAACGAACCGTTCGCCGCGCTGACCGACCCCCTCCACCACCCGCAATTTCGTTACCCAGTTGGTCCAGCGTGTACAATTCAAGCGTCACTTCCGGATCGGCCGCGGGCGTCGGCACCACCGTTACCGAAACACTGACAGGCTGCCCTTCAACCGTCGCCTGCCGGTCGAGACGCAATTGTGAAAGCGAAACATTAATAGGATTTTTGACACCCACATCGACCAGGTACACCTGCAGCCAGTCGTGCTGCACCAGCAGATCGCGCAAACCCGACTCATCCGGCGAGCGCCAGGCGACTTCTGAAAAGTCGGTAAAAAGATAGATCTCACGGGAGAACGCATCCCCGCCGTCCAGATCGTCCTGCACCTGTTCACGATCCAGCACATGCCCTTCGATGGCATCCCTGACGACAGAGTTAAGCGAACGCGGAACGGTTGTCAGATCAAAATCACTGAGGCGTGAGCGAGCTCCAGCCAGGTCCGCCTGAAAGACAACATCAGATTCCGGCGCCGTTGTCACGACGGCGATTCGACTGCCCTGCGGAAGATCCGTCAGATGACTGGTGGCAATTCGGGACGCCTGTTCCAGTCGAGTCTGACTTTCGTACTGGTAGGTCATGCTCAGGCTATTGTCGAATACGAACACCGCCGCGACGGGAATGTCAGCGGCCAGTGGATTTCGAGGTCCCGTCAGCTCGCCCTGTACGCGCAGTCCCCATGGCACACCAACGCAGATCAGAGCGGCCGCTATTCCTCCAAGCAGCGAAAATGCACGCAGGCGTCCTCGTCGTTCCCGCAGCAGATGCTCGGCCGACTCACCGGCTTTCGCTCGTCTTGACATCCACGTATAGATGCCGCACGTCGCGCCAACAACAACGGCCAGAATCAGCCACTCATGCCAGCGCAACCCGTATCGCGCCGCCGGCAGAGAGGGGCGTGTCACGGCCAGCACTGCCACAACGATCAAGATTGCCCGCAGCAGAAGCAGCAGAATCTGTCTGAGCTTCATGCGGCGGGAATTGGACGTCTGTCGAGTTTTCAGCAGTTGCAACGCTGGAAACTCGATGCGTTTGGGCTTGGCACGCATGATCAGATGCAACAGGACCGGAAGCCCCGCCAGAATTACACCTGCCAGAAGTGATGCGTTAATCAGCGCCATAACGGAATACTGTTACCAGCCGAGTTTGTTTCGTCCCCTGATATCCTGTATCGGAAGGAATGATACACCGTTCCACAGAACAATGAAGGATCCGCTTGTGTGAGTGCTCAGGAGATCAAATGAGCCATTCCACCGGATTCCGTGACCGGACAGACGTTTTCTGTCCTGGAATTCGTGCCCGTTTCCGGATTTCGGCGCAGCAGCCGCTATTCGTCAGCAGGGCTGTTCTGCCCAGGAGACTCATTTACCGAACTGCTGTCGTGGGGAACCTGCGTTGGACTGTCCAGACGTACTGTCTCAGAGGACGGATTACCACGGGGCCACGACAAAACGAATCGTGTCCCTTCCCCCGGCCCGCCCTCAATACGAATCCTGCCGCCGTGTTCCCGAATAATTTTTCGACTGACGGGAAGGCCGATTCCAGTGCCGCGTTCGCCCTTGGAAGATTCAAACAGATTAAAGATCGTCGCACGATGATCCTCCGGAATGCCTGGACCATTGTCGGTGACTGCGACCAACATGACTTCGTTTACCTTGTCATAGCTGGTCTGCAGTACAACTCTCGCATCTTCAGATTCGGCGACCGCGTCGATCGCATTCAACGCCACGTTCAGCACGGAACGGTGAATGCCTTCGTGATCGAACGCTGCCAGAGGCAATCCGGGTTCCGGACGAAACTCAAAACTGACGCCGTACTCGGTAGCTGGTGTCGTTGCCAATTCCGCAACCTCTGCACAAATACGGTTTACATCGCCCGACTGCAGGTCCGGTACCCGGTCCTTCGTAAACGACAGCATGTCCATCACCAGATCGTAGATACGATTCTGATTCCGTTCCACAATCCCCCAACCCTGCCGGACGATGTCATCCTTTGACTGTTCAAGACCCATCTGAATCAAATACCCACCCCCACGTACGCCCTGTAGAATATTCTTAATGTGGTGACTGAGAACGGCGATGGTCTGCCCCATGGCCGCGAATCGTTCCGCTTTAAGCAGCGCATCGTGGAACCGCCGCGATTCCACAGCAAGAGCGGACTGCCGCGCAACTGCCAGGACGGACTTCAGATGTTCGTCAGACAAGCTGTCCGTTCCCTCGGCCAGTGCGTCGGTCGAAATATCAATGTAAAAGACACCAAGTAACTCTTCCTGTCCTCGCATCGGAGCACAGATCGCCTCACGAATTCCAGACGACGCAATACTCTGACCTCCCTCAAAACGAACGTCGTGAAGCGCGTCGGACGTACGAACGGCTTTACCGTGTCGTAACACGTACCCCGTGATTGAACGCGAAATAGGCATCTGGCCCAGCGGCACGTCAGACGCTGGACCGCTGTCTTCAACAGACGAATGACTGCCACTAAACAGTTCCGTGGGTTCTTCGCCAATCGCACCTGACATGGGCTTCCGGCGTCGCTGACAGAAAACCAGCGGTGTAAGTTCTTCACCCACCGAATCCTTCAGCAGAACGCAGCCTCGGTCTGCCCGAACAGCATCTAACGTCAGTTCCAGAATTCGCTGCATCAGCGATTCCAGAGAGTGCGCCGGCCGGACCAGTTCCTCAGCGACCTGGTAGAGCAATTGCAAGCCGACCTGCTGGTCCGGCCAGACGGTCGCCGATGAAACCGGTTCAGCATGTACGCTTTGGACGATTTCCGAATGCTGCCCGGAATTGGAATCACCAACAAAGTGCACCTGGTGCGCGGTCCTTGACGACGTTTCTGTTGGAGCCAGCTGGAACGTCAGGACGGTCGCCCCCAGTCGAATGGAATCACCGTTAACCAAAGTGTGCTCAGTAACGCGTCGCCCGTTGACGAACGTGCCATTGGCACTCTCCAGGTCGACAACCCGATAGGCGCCACGGTGCTCCAGAACCTCTGCGTGCTGGCGGGACATTTCTGTATCGTCAACTCGGATATGCGTGCCGACGCTACGACCAATGACCAGCGCGTCGTTTCGGGCGATGTCGAATCTCGCACCCCGATTGGGACCGTTAATGACCAGTAAAGTGGCGGTATGCATCCAATTCAGCTCTCAAGCATCGCGAGAAATTCATCTTCATTAAGAATCGTGACGTCCAGCACCTGTGCCCTGGACAGCTTACTGCCGGCCTTTTCACCGGCGACCAGATAGTCGGTCCTGCTGGAAACACTTCCGGAGGCCTTACCACCATGATCGCGAACCAATTGTTTTTCCTCATCACGCGTCATTCTGGCCAGGATACCAGTCACGACAACCGACTTGCCAGCAAGTTTTCCGGTGTCGGCGTCCATTTCGCTGGTCCTGACGACCTTTGTCCCAGGATTCAGGCCCAGTTGTTTAAGCTGACTAAGAAGATCGCCGCCTGCCGCTGACGCGAAGAACTGATGTACAGACGCCGCAATAACGGGGCCGATTTCATCCACTGCGGACAGCGACTCTATTGTCTGCGACGCAATTTCATCACCGGTCCCAAACGCTCGTTCCAGGACCTGTGCGTTACTTTGCCCCACGTGTCGAATATTGAGTCCGGTCAACAGACGCCAGAATGGCTGTTTTTTTGATTCTTCAATCCCTGCCAACAGTCGGTCGATGGACTTTTCTCCCAATCGTTCCAGCTTCAACAAGTGCTCGCGTTTTTCCCCCAGACAATACAGCGACGGAATGCCGTCAACGAGGCCCGAATCCAGCAACTGCTCCACCAGTTTTTCACCCAGACCATCGATATCCATGGCCGGGCGAGAGGCGAAGAAAATCAGCGTTTCCCTTAGTTGCGCAGGACACGTTGGATTGGGACAGCGAATGTAGACACCGCCTTCATCCTGCTCGACAGCGGTACCGCATTCCGGACAAAACTCCGGATACAAAAACGGCCTCTCATCGCCCGTTCGTCTGGCTTCGTTCACCCGCAGCACATGGGGAATGATCTTCCCCGCTTTTTCCACCAGAACTGTGTCACCGACCATGACACCCAGGCGGTGCAACTCATCGCGATTGTGCAGGCTGGCGCGAGAAACCGTTGTGCCGTCGATCTCAACGGGCTCAAGTTCAGCCACGGGCGTGAGCGTGCCTGTCTTGCCGACCTGAATCGCGATATCGACGACACGAGTTTCCGCTTCGTAGCGTTCCCATTTGTAAGCACGCACCCAACGCGGACTTTTCGATGTCGATCCAAGTTGGTCACGTTCGACCAGACGGTTCAGCTTGATCACGATCCCATCGACCTCAAACGGCAGCGACGCAACGCCCTCCATCATCCGACCGATGACCGTCATGAGTTCCGCGAAGCCGGTCGCTTTTCCAACATGGGGCGTCACCGGCAGGCCCATTTCCCGAATCGCATCCAGAAACTGCAGATAATGCTGCCAGGACACTCCGTCAACATGACCGACGCCATGAGCCAGGAACCGCAGGTTTCGCTTGTGAGCTTCGCCCGGATCCAGCAGTTTCAGCGCACCGGCAGCCGCGTTTCGCGGATTCTTGAAGGGGTCGTCACCGGCGGCGACCTGTGCCGCCTGAAACGTGGCAAAATCTTCGTTCAGAATGACGACCTCGCCGCGCACTTCCAGAACTGAAGGAGGCGCCGACGTGTCCAGCCGCAAAGGCACACCGCCGACGACCCTCGCATTTGATGTAATGTCGTCGCCGACCACGCCGTTGCCTCGGGTCACACCACGGACCAGAAGTCCCTGTTCATACACAAGAGCCATGGCGACACCATCGATCTTGTACTCCACACTGAATTCCAGATCGTTCTGGTCAAGCGTTTTTCGTAATCCCGCATTCCAGTCGACCAGTTCCTGTTCCTCAAACGCATTATCGATCGACAGCATAGGCACACGATGCTGGTGCTGCTGAAACCCCGCAATTGGTTCACCGCCAACCTTACGCGTAGGGCTTGTCAGAGAATCGTATTCCGGGTGTTCTGTCTCCAGCCGCTGCAGTTCCGCCATCATGCGGTCGTAGTCGCGGTCAGGGATCTCAGGCGCCGCCTGGACATAATACAGCCGATTATGCCGCTCCAATTCGGCACGAAGTTCTACAATATTCTGGCGGACGGACTCTGTCATCAATTTGCTGTCCTTCACAGCAGCGGGATCAGTGGGAGTGGTCTGAGTCCGTGGCCTGCGGCGGTACAATGGGTGCCTCTTCGATTCCCTGCGAAATTCGCCAGCGATCGATGGTCATCGCAAGCAGGCAGACGACCAGCACGACAACGAATTCCCAGATCAACAGCTCATCGCCATGGGCTTCAAGCCATTGCGAGATCGGGGCGCGAGGATCACCAAACAACGAAGCGATCAGTGCCAGAATTGTGAGGATAAATACGACTGTTGCTGGAATCACCAGCCGAAACAGAAGTGATGGTCTGGTTTGCGGCGGGTTCATTATGTGCGGCGTTCCGGGTGACAGGTACAGACAGACAGATTATTGCGTGGAGAACGATCGATACAATGCGACCGTCGGAACCCATCGAAATTCGAGCCTTTCTTAGCATTCAAAGCCTTCGTAACGTACAAATTGGCATCGCAACCGAATTCTGAGGCAGCATGGCAAAAACTGACGACCTTTCCGATGGTAAGCCGAACCAATCGTGGCTGTGGCTCGTGTGGACCCTGTTGTTTGCTGCGACAACGTTCTTTGAACTACGTCGCCTGTTCAGCAGTTTCGACTCGCCTCTGGGACCGATGGCGTGGTTGTCATTCTGGGATCCGGAAACAACGCTGCCATTTTTCTGCCTGTTGAGTCTGCCACTATTGCGATGGACCTGCCGCGGCCGCCGAATACTGCCGCGGCATGTGGCTTCTGCAACGTCCGACAAAGATCTGTCGAAATCGGATCCGCTGGCGACCCGTTTTCAGGCAACGGCTTCGTGTATTGCAGCGTGCTGCCTCATTGCTTCCCTGTCTGTGCTGAGCAGCTACTCAGTTGGAAGCAGTCGAGTGCAGTATGCCTCGCTTCTGCAGAAACGCGACATCGCGTTTGCGGACCTGCCTCCGGCCTATCACGACGAATACAGCTACCTGCTGCAGGCCCGAACGTTTCTGGCAGGGCGAATCACTTACCCTCCGATGAGCGTGCGTCCGGATCTTTTTCATCAGATGCATGTGCTGAATGAGCATCGTACCGTCAGTCGATACTTTCCGCTGACGGGACTATGGATGGTGCCATTCGTCGCGATCGATCAGCCCGTCTGGGGCCATTGGCTGGCGGGAGGAATTGCCAGCATGTTCTTCTATCTGGCGATGCGAAAGATTGCCAAACCGCGTGCCGCGTTCGTCGGTGGCTTGCTGATTTCCCTGAGTCCAGGCCTGGCGGTTTTCAGCAATCTGCTACTGGCTCACCACCCGGTGATGCTGGCATTGAGCATCTTTACGTGGTCGTTTTTTCGCATGATGTCCACGTCAAAATTTGCATATGCGCTGCTGTCCGGCATCGCATTGGCACTCGCGATGCTCGGCCGGCCTATGACGGCGGCCGGCTACGCCCTGCCGTTCGGTCTGTGGCTGGCGGCTCAACTTTTCCAGCAACGCAAAGCCCGCCTGCTGGCGATTGGACTGGCATTGCCCATCATGTCAGGGCTGGCCGTCCTTGCGATGTTCAACCTTGAATCCACAGGTTCATGGCGTCGCACAGCGTACCAGGAATACACCGATTCGTTCACACCGCGCCATCGCTACGGATTTAACAACGGCGCTGTCAGGCCCGACGCCGACCAATCAAAAGTACTGACAAACTACGACCGATGGGCGACAAATCTGACGCCGGCGATCGCTGCAGAAAATGTCAGAAATCGGTTCGTCGCCAGCTTACAGTGGTCGCTGGCGATATTTCCGCTGCTGTTTGGTGTGGCAATGGCGGCACAATTCTGTTTTCGTCAGGCAGTCACCGATGGTACTGACCCCGTTGCAAATCCGACTGGAACACGATTGTTCTTTGCCAGCGTGTTCACGCTACACATGGTGCACGTGCCATATTGGTTCGACGGCATCATGCATTGGCACTATGTCTTCGAAACAGCGCCGGTGCTTCTGCTGCTGGCAGGCGTTGGGCTATATGCCACATCAGAACGGTTGGCTGAATTCCTGCCGGCACGCGTGGCTGTCGGATGGATTGTCAGCTTTGTGGTCGTCGGCCTGTTGCCCGGATGGTTCGCGGTTCCGGTCTTCGACAGCCAATCAAAAGTCAGCGGAGCCGTGAGTGAACTCTCGTTCGCCCGGACACGCTTCCAGTACTTCAACGCCACCGTCGCGTCGTCCGCTATCCAAAAGCCCGCACTTATTCTGATCGACGAACGAAACTCAGACCCGCAACTCAGCTACGTGATTAATCCACCTGACCTGGGATTCGCTGTCCTGAAATGCAGACATCCAGGATCGAATGCGGAAGTGGAAGAACTGCAGGCGGCGTTTCCTGACCGGACGATCTACACGTTTAGCCCGGGGACACGACGGTTTCAGCATTGGAGCATTCCGAGCGGCGGTTAAGTGGTCCGCAGAAATCGGACTTGAACTCATCCCAACCCCGGAGGCCATCGCCGCGTGGGTACGCGGCTCGACGGCCATCACAGGCTGCCATATTGGCACACAGCAAGCACCGAACACTAAGTTTCGGTTTTTTCCTCGCCCTCTTCGTCTTCTGCCTTCTTCTTCTTCTTTTTGCCGGCGGCCGCCTTGGCAACGCGGACCTTCGGCAGTCCAAGAGGGCTTTGGTCCTCGAGCCAGCGGTCCTGTTCTTTGAGAACGAGGATCCGTTCTCCGCGTTTCAGGACGTTTCTGGCACGAACGACGCCGCTGGGCTTCTTAAGTGATTTGTCGATTGACACAATTGAGCTCCGAAAATTTCGGCGACGGACTCCGTCCTCATCGCCAAATCGAATTGAATTTCCCGTCTTTTGACTTTCGTCGTTGCTGAAAGGAACTAAGCAGTCCTTTCGCGGGACGGGGAGTTTATCGACAGTTCTCAGTTATCTCAACCAGGCTTATGCCGCTTTTTAACCTGACGCCACGATTCTGTGTCGTCTGCCACGGGTGAGAATTAGATGCGGGGATTGAGACATTGGAAGACATCAGGCTTGCTGTCGGACTGATCGGATTCGTATCGGCAGCCGTATTTGCCGGCCTGTACCGATTAATGAGGGACCGAACGAAGCCGTTTCTGGACGTCATTGCCGGATTTATTGTGATCCTGATCGTCGTTTACGTCTACACCGTCTGGGGGCAGCTGTGGATCGTCAAGTGGATTCCGTTGCCGTCCGTCATCATTCTGGCTAATTGGTTTCCTCCTTTGCTGGCCGGCCTTGCCGCAGTCGTATGGTGGCGGCTGGATCCGGCGCCGCTGGCCAGACGCATGCCCATCATGTTGGCATTGCTTGTCGCCGCCGCATTCTCCCTGACCTTCTTTATCCCTTCTACCCCCCCGGACTGCGGTGACAGCTGGACACTTCCGGTACGTGAAACCGGCTGGCCCGTCTGTTTACAGACCACCCCCCACACGTGTTCAGCCGCAGCAGCAGCCACAATTCTGTACACGCTGGGAATAGAATCATCTGAACAGGAAATGGCCACGCTGTGCCTGACCCGGTCTGGAACAACCTGGCTGGGACTGTATCACGGACTATCTACCAAACTTATTGGCACACGTCACCGAATCGAGTTTTTCGAGGGCGATCTGCGACGGCTGCAGGAGACGGCGACCATGCACCCGGTCCTGCTGTGTTGTCAACTTGAACCGGAAGTCGCCGAAATTATCCCCGAGTACGTGAGGGACGGCGGCTGGATTCCCGGCATGGCTCATTCGGTGGTGTATTTCGGTAAGCTACAAGGATTACACATCATCGGAGACCCCTCTCGAGGATACGAAGCTTGGACCGAACGTGATCTGAACACGCTGTGGACTGGCATCGGACTAAGAATCACGACTCTCAAGAAGAAAGGCGAAGTATCGCAATAAGCCGCTTGCGCGTGCGGCTGCACAGGGAATACGACGACTCAGCGATCAGACTTCAATGACCGGTGCTACACCGTACCTCACCTCATCGGTCGTACATCACGTAATGCCTCTTACAGAGCGGGAGTCGCCACCAGTCTACTCAGCGGCACTACACCCGTATGGTATCGCCTCACCTGGTAAGTTGGTGGTTTCTGTATGCTTGCTCCCCACCACTGACCCACATCTGTAGAGACGGACGCTGACATGACTGCGTTTCTGCCACAGGATGATCCACATGCTCATCGCCGAACGACACAACTGAAGCACGCTCAGCAACGATACGAGTTCAACGACACCCATGTGTCGCCCCTGGCCCTGCTGGACCGTGTCCCAATCGTAGATGAGTTCACTTCCGGCTGGCTGAAGACGGTCGGGGAGCGCGCAGTTGTCGGACGCATCTCCCAGCCGGACTCAACAGCACGCGCACGAACGGCAAAGACGCCGTTGGCCGATTCAGAACAACACAGAGGCTGACAACACGGCAACGATGCCAGCACCGAACCCCAGGGCCAGCACCAGCAACAATGCTCTGCGTCGCTTCAACTCCGCAGCGAGTCCTAATTCGCTCAGTAATTCGAATCCGCTGCCGTCGTTGAACGTGACCTTGGAACGATGCTTAAGCTCGCTGAAGACTTCTGCATTGCCATTGACAAACGTTGGCTGGGCCCTCGATTCCTGTTTCAACTGCCATTTTGAGCCGTCAAACTCAATGAAACACTGACGTTTATCAACAAGAGTGCCGGCCATATCGATTTCACACTCCGGCGCCGTACCAACGCGCGTCTTGACATTTGTCAGCGTGCGTTGTTTCTTAGACTTCAAACGTCGAACAAACCATCCCTGCGGAACATTTGTGCGAGTTTGAACGGAAGGCCGTGTTTGCGTCGCCCGAGCCGGCGATGTGGCCTTTGGCCTAGACACTGACCGCGCGGGCTGCCGAACCGCCGGTGTATCGTCGCCGGCAAACGTGTCAATTTCCGCCTGAAGGTGTCGACTGGGATTGTCGAGCCACGCGCTGGCTGACGTAATAGACGAACGTGGCACCGCCGACGACTGTGCCTTTCGCGAGGCGTCATCCTTGGCCCGAGCCTGTTTTGCCCGTAGAGTCACCAGATGGCGGAAATCAAACTTGACGGGCTTGCGAACTGCCAACGGCTTGAGGACTTTGCCCACCGCCCGCGCTGATTCAAAACGATCCCCCGGATTTCTGGCCATCATTTTTTCAACAATAGCGACAACCTCCGCCGGAATGTCCGGATTAATTTCCCGAATCGAACGTGCCGTTTTGGTTTTTCTTGCATCCAGCTTTGCCGCATTGTTCTTCTGCGGAAACGGCACACGGCCCGTCAGTGCAACGTACATTGTGCAGCCAAGGCTGTAGATGTCGGCCCTGCGGTCCACGCTGCTGCTGTCCACGGCCTGTTCCGGCGCAATGTAATCCGGTGTGCCCATACAGTCATGGCCAAAGATCATCGCGAGAGAAAATTCGTCACCTTCGTTGTTGTCCAGCTTGGCAAGACCGAAGTCCAATAGCTTTGTGACTCCCTTACTGTCGATCAGAATATTCGCCGGATTGATGTCGCGATGAATAATCCCTTTCTCATGAGCGGCCTGCAGCCCGGTCGCGACCTGCAGGAATATGTCGCAGACCATCTCCCAGCTCACTGGACCGTGCAGCGCCACAAGTTCGTGAAGACTGATGCCCCGCATCAATTCCAGAACCATGTAGTTGACCGCGCCTGTGCTGTCGATTCGATAGGTTTCGATCACATTCGGATGCTGAATCTCCATCCCCGCGCGGGCTTCCAGCTTCATTCGCGCCAGCATACCGGGATCGAGCGCATGGTGGCTGGCCATCACCTTGAGTGCGACCTTGCGGTTCCTGTCGCGGTCCTCAGCGATGTAGACGCACCCCATTCCGCCAACGCCCAGCACCTCGCGAACCCGATATCCATCAATCACGAAACCGCGATATCGTCCCTCCAGTAAACGCTCAGCCTGAAACAGCGTCAGCACACGATTCCGTACCAGCGAACGAGCAATCGTTTCCGGCGCCATCTGTGCATTGAGTTCGAACTGCTCAATGGCTTTGCGTACCTGCCCCGCTGTCAGCAATTCGCTTTTCTTCAGGAGTTCGAAGAACTCATTGGCAGCGGTCGGTGCTTCCATTCGAAACTCAAGTCTGCTGTTGCACAGGGTGTGGCAAACGTAGCTGAACTGACTACCGCTCAGCCGCGATGGATAGTTAATTTGGACTGCATCACGATTCCTTGTCCCGTCGAAGAGTCCGCCGTCACTCAGTAATTTGTGGTATTAAACATGCCGTTGTGCAATTTGTACAGTTTTCGTCCCTTAAATCGGGGTTTCACCCCCCAGGGGGTGGCTATTCTGCCGCCTGAAACGGGAATAGTTGCGCCGGCGTCACGACGAATGATTCCATGACTGGGCATTCAGGCCCGCCAAATTGTAAAGTGGTCGCCACCGCCGATCACCACAACGACAACTTTCACACAGCATGCTGTCACTGCAGACGTCCGTCCTGTCTCCTGTGCCTTCGTGTTATTAACCGAGACATCTTTATGTTCAGAATTTCGTCAACGCGATTTTTCAGTGTCTTTATCCTGGTTTGTGCAGCGACGGTGAACATTTTTGCCCAGGACGCCGACCAACCACACGCCGTTTTCGTCGTCGGTACGCAGCACTACGCTCCCGGAGATACCTTGCCGGCGCTGGCCACTCAGCTGGAGCGAATGGGATTTCGTACGACCGTCGTTCGACCGCCCGGAAATCCGGAAAAGAACTCCGCTGGAACCCCGGGACTGGGTGCACTGCGGACTGCCGATGTCGCCATTTTCTACATGCGTTTCCTGACGCTTCCAAACGATCAACTGAAACTCATTGTGGACTATCTTGAATCCGGAAAGCCAGTCGTCGGATTCCGTTGCAGCACACACGCCTTCGCGTACCCGGATGACAGTCCCAACGCCAAATGGAACGATGGATTCGGGCGGGATGCACTGGGTTCCAGGTATTTCGTTCACCTGCAGGGAACAACGCGCGTCAACGCCGTTGCCATCGCGCGCAGACACCCGATCCTGACCGGCGTAAAGCTGAATAACGACCTGGTCGCAGCCGGCACGCTGTATCTTGCAGACCCGCCGGAGGATGCGGAAGTGCTGCTGGGGGGTACCGGAAGTTCAAAGAAAACAGGAAAGGTCACGAACGCCTTTGGCACTCATCTGCTGACGGAAACAATGACGCAGCCGGTTGCATGGACATGGAACAACAAATGGGGCGGAAGAGTTTTCACCACGACGCTCGGGCACCCCGGTACATTCCGCAACCGCAGCTTCGTGCGACTGTTCCTGAATGGCATCTGCTGGGCCGCCGGAAAAGACGTTCCGCAGAAGGTTCGAGTGCGACCGATCGGCTCGGGCGGGAGGCCTGACCCAAAGGCGAATGTGGCCAACCCGTCCATCGCGAATATGAAGGACGCCAGAAACGCGAATACCGGCAAAGCTGCCCCGCCGGAGGACGCTGAATACCTGAAGTACGGCATTTACGCCAAAACAGCACCTCACGCACAGGAAACAAAGCCACGAACAACCACATTGCCGCTCGACATAAGCAAGGGGGACCGAATTGCGCTGGTCGGTAATACGCTTATTGATCGTAGTCAGTTGTCAGGCTACTTCGAAACGATGTTACACCAGCGGTTTCCCGAACACGGTCTGGTCATCCGTAACCTTGCCTGGCCCGCCGACACTCCGGACCTGCAGCCAAGACCGGATAATTTTGCGGACCAGGACCAACATCTGACTCATGAACAAGTTGACGTTATCTTTGCGGGCTACGGCTTCAACGAATCATTTGCCGGAGAAGACGGCATCCCCGCATTTCGCCACTCATTAGCCAAATACCTGAAGTCGCTGAAATCGAAGGCCTATAACGGCGAATCGGCACCTAAGATCGTACTGATTTCACCCATCGCCAGTGAAAACATCCAGGGCGTCGCTGCAGGCAGTCTGAACAATCACAGAATCCAGATGTATGTGGACGCGATGAGAGACATCGCGGCTGAGCAGGGTGTGGCGTTCGCGAACGTCTTTGACGATACGCTTCGGGCAATGAAGCCATCTCAGACCGACCTGACACTGAACGGCGTTCACCTGCTGGACTCAGGCTACGAGGTCTTTGCCCGGTCTCTGTATCGCAACACGTTTGGTGAAGACGCCTCTGCCATTAATGAGGGACTCAGAGCAAACATCATCGACAAGAACCGGCAGTATTTTCGACGTTATCGTCCATTGAATACATTCTATTACACCGGAGGCCGCAACAAGACATACGGCTACCTTGACTTTCTGCCGGCCATGAAAAATTTCGACATCATGACTGCCAATCGGGACGCACGTTCCTGGGATCTGGCCCGAGGCAGAACCACGTCAGAACAAGCCGATGACTCCAACCTGCCGATCCTGCCGGACACCAAAGAAAGCCGCGGAGCGAATAACTGGACGTCGGCCGAAGACGAACTGAAGGCATTTGAAATCGATTCGAGATTTGAGGTCAATCTGTTTGCTGGCGAGGAAGAATTCCCTGACATTGCGGCTCCCATTCAGATGCGGTGGGACAGTCTGGGGCGATTGTGGGTCAGTTGTTCGACGACCTACCCTCACGTTTATCCGGGAAAAGAGCCTGACGACAAGCTGGTCATTCTGGAAGACACAGACGGCGACGGCAAAGCAGACAAGTCGACGGTATTTGCCGACGACCTGCATATTCCGTTGTCATTCGAGCTCGGCAACGGCGGCGTCTATGTGTCCGAAGAACCACACCTGACCTTCCTGAAGGATACCGACGGAGATGGCAGGGCCGACTTTCGCCAGCAACTTCTGACAGGTTTCGGTACGGAAGATTCCCACCACGCGCTGCACGATTTTGTATGGACCCCGGATGGCGATCTGGTGTTCCGCGAATCGATTTTTCATCACAGCCAGGTGGAAACACCTTACGGTCCCGTCCGACAGCAGAACAGTGGCTGGTTTCGTTTTGATCACAGCAGCCACAGGCTGAGCAGTTTCGGAACCTATCATAGTACGAACCCGTGGGGAGTAACGTTTGATGACTGGGGTCAGCACATGGCCAGTCACCCGGTTTATGCTGCAGCATTTCATTCGTTGGATCCACCGTTTCCCCAACAGCACCCGAAGCCGGCAGGACTACAGGCCTATTCCGGCACATGCGGGCAGGAACTAGTGGATTTTGAGACGTTTCCGGATGAACTAAAGGGGCACTTCATCAAGGCACGGTACAAACCCACAAATCGCATTGAAATTCTGAAATGGAAAGAAGGTCCGTTCGGCTTTGAGGAGGAATACGTCAGCGACCTCATCTTCTCAAAGAACCTGAGTTTCATTCCGGTCGATCTGCGCTACGGACCTCGCGGGGCCATGTACGTCTGTGACTGGTACAACCCAGTGAAGGGTCATGCACAATATTCGCTGCGGGACGAACGCCGCGATCGTCATTCCGGACGGATCTGGCGCATCACTGCCAAAGGGAAACCGCTGCTGCCACTGCCCAAAATCACCGACACCAGCGTGGAAGACCTATTACAGATATTGAAACGTCCGGAGTATCGAATCCGTTACATCGCCAAACGCGAACTGCGAAGCAGAAACGCAAAGAAGGTAGCAGCGGCACTGGATGTCTGGGTGCAGAACCTGGACCCCGGACATCCGCGCTATCGACACCATCAGGTCGAAGCCATCTGGGCGTATCGGAACATCGGCGCCAATGGCCGCACTTCGCTGCAGCCTTCACCTGATCCGGAGAGCGGGCCGCAGAAACAGGTCGCCAGTACAGTTGCTGTCAATCTGTTACGGGAAGTCCTGCAGTGCGACGAACACCTGGCTCGGGCCGCCGCCGTTGAACAACTTCGTTACTGGCACATGGAATTGCCGGATGCCTATGAACTATTGAATGGTGCCGCCAACGACGTGAACGGCATCGTTCGTATGCAGGCGGCCATCTGCGGCAGCTATCTGGGAACGCCTGAAGCACTTGACATCGTGATCCAGACACTCAATCACCCTGCAGAAAAACACGTAGCCTATGCGATTCAATGTTCCCTCGGCTCACACACTCTGCGACGGCACTGGGAAGGCAATCCCAAATACAACATTGGGCGAATCCTGAATCGTCTGGCACGCAGCAGTGAACTGAAAGAGCCAACACCAAGTGCTGGACAGGCGGAGTTCGACTCACAGAAGAACCTAAAGACAGTCCGTATTTCGTGCCTGCCGGAACGGATGCTGTACACCGTCAACCAGTTCGCTGTCACGACCGGACAGCCTGTCAAAATCATGTTCACCAACCCGGACGCCACCGACCATAACCTGGTGATTGTAAAGCCGAATGCCCTTGCGGAAGTTGGCATGGCAGCCAACGCGATGGCTCGTGATCCCAAGAACGCCAATTCGGATTTCATTCCGGATGGCAAAAAGGACCTGATTCTGCAGGCGTCCCCGATGATCGGCCCCACACGAAAGTCACAGGTTCACGTCATGCGATTTGAGGCTCCGACCGAAGCGGGGATCTACCCCTTCGTGTGCACGTTTCCAGGACACTGGATTATCATGAAGGGTGAAATTGTCGTCGCGGACGACCTTTCGGAGGTGAATTCAATGCTGGCCGCTCGCAAGCCGGACAAAGTCAATGACTGGAAAGTCGCGGACTTTCCAGAGGTAATAGTCAGAGATGACGAAGCAACGATGATGAAGGGAATGCAGGCCTTCGTAAAGGCTCGTTGCAATCAGTGCCACGTCGTCGCCGGTCACGGCATCAATCTTGGCCCGGAACTTACTGACGTCGCCAAACGTTTCAAAGGCAAAAAACTGCTGCAGCAGATTCTTGATCCTTCGTCAGAAATTAACAGAAAGTATCAGAACCACCAGTTCGTCCTGAAGAGCGGCAAGGTGATCTCCGGCGTTATTGTCGAAGAAAGCCCGGCGGCACTGAAAGTGGTCAGCAACCTGTTGAGTCCCAACTCGTTCACTCGAATCACCAAAAATGAAGTCGAGGAGCAGATACCTTCAACGATATCCGCCATGCCCAACGGGCTGGCGAACGTTCTGACAAAGGCTGAGATTCTCGACATGGTCAGTTTCCTTGAGTACGGCGGCTACAAACTGCCGGAACACCTGCAGCACAACCATAAACACACCGAGAGCATCAAATAATACTCGCCCCCATCAACACAAAAAGACCCGGTATCGTCTTGATGCCGGGCCCATTTTGTATGTGTATGTCACGTTCCGGACAGCGATGCTGTCACATTCTGTATGAAGGATTTTCACGACTGAATTCTTTGGCAACCAGTCGGTGCTCGAAGTTCAGTCCCGTGAACGAATAATCCTCAATCAATGTCATACTGTCCAGTTCCGCATCTGACAGCCCTTCCGTGTCATTCCCCCATGTATAGTTCCGCACCTTTAACGGCACATGGATTTTCGCATCGACCATAATGAGATTCTTGCGATAGTTTTTCGAAAACTCGACGTCGTCGTATTTCACCATGAAGCAATAACAGTTGCGTCCATCAAACTCCTGATCTCGGAGGCGAGTACACGAAAACCCATGCCCCCGCCGAAGATCCTTGTCACGGTCTGCGACAATTTGCTGCAACATTCCCAGCACTCCGGCATCGGTGATCGGATAACGTGATTCTGCCTTTGCAATGCTGGACGCAGGATCGATCTTCAGTGCAGGCAGCAATCGTTTGAAGCCGCCGAACTTCACCATCATATATCCATCGTCGTATTCATCGCTGTACAGAATCTGCCGTCCGCGTTCACCGTTCTGCCATTTCATATAGACGGCAAAATGCGGTTTATGCTGAACCTTGATCGCGATGTCCTGACGCGGCAACAGATCGCCGCCTATGCGCTCTTCCTTATGGAAGTTGCCGGTATAATCCTCGACGTTTTCCAAAAACCGCGCGCCGTCGCGTAGCAGGAGAAGGCAGAACTTATTTGCTTCCTGGCTTGTCAGCAGTCCTCCGTCAGTGCCCTGAATGCGACGAGCTTCAACCGTCTGAGCTGTCCGACCTGTTTCGGAATCTTCGCTGGCCACGACGTTGGAGGGCACTTGTGTATCAGAAGGAAGGGGAACCAGCGTTTCGTCAATGACCAAATCAGACGAAGCGGTTGCCGGTGAAGAATTTTCTTCTCCCGCCGGCAACGGGTCAAAACTCGTATAAAGAACGGCAACGCTGAATACAGTGACGCATGCAGCGACAAGGTTCGCACGACCGGGCGAATTCCTGGAACAAGATTGCGGCATGTATTAATCACCTCTACGGAAAGTGTTTGGCAGCGGTTGAGAAGGGGGGGCTATTACACTGCGCCAAACGGTTTGGGAAATGAGATGGAGGAACCTGAGATTACTTGCTCCATCGCGGTTCCCGGAACTCACCGGATTCCTTTCCGGAAATGGGTACGCACCAAGGCAGCGAAAACGTGGAAGTGTCAGAGATGAAAGATGAGAGTCGGTCGCTGGCCCAGGGACCGTACCTCTCTGAGAAACTCACGCAGGATCGTGGTCACTGTTTCTGCAAACGGACAACACAAGTTGAGTTCTTCCCTCAAGACTGGGCTTCCACGCCTCAGCATTTATCTTGATCGTCAGTGCGACCAGGTGTCAGGAAGAAGAATGGCGAACTCTGCCGAACTTTAGCGGTTCAGGACACACTCGCGTGTCAGGGCTAACGCAGACATTACTTTCTTTAAAAGCCAATCGGCTTCTGCGGCTGACCCATGCTACGCAACCGGAACAGGATCAGATTCCCAGGTCTTCCTTCAAGCGGTCGCGGTACTCCTGCAGCGCCTCCGGTCCCCGTAGATCTGCGGCAGACATTTCTGCCGCAAAGTCGGTCGCCAGCACCGTTTGCACCAGTTCGTCTCGATACGTGCCGTCTCCCTGATCTTCAGCAGCGCGCGCTCTCCCCAGATATGCCAAGAACAACACGTCACGATTTTCCGTAGGTGTCAGTGAGGCCTGCTGTATCAGCCTTTGAAACGTGTCACTCGATTTATCGGGCTCTGGCGGACTCTTCGTAAGATAATGCACTCCAAGGTGCAGACGAGCCCACAACGCCTCATCTGTCTGCGGAAATTTTTCAAAGACGGCGGTCCATGCTGCTGGATTACCGGGATTCAGCAGCGCTCGAGCGTATTGCTGCGCGGCCGTATCTTCCGGCGTAAATTCAGCGTCCTTGATGCGCAGACCATCCGGTTGAAAAATCTCCTGACCAACCCCAATTCCGATAGCTCCGCAGGCAACAATCGCGCACAGAGCCTTCGACGGCGACGGCAGCGATGACCGTAGCCACGCCCAGACGGACGACGTGTCCGCCATAGCCGGGTTCAAAGGCGCATGATCCAGTTGTGCCAACGCTGCCTGCAGATCCTCGGGTGTCGAAAAACGATCCTCGGGTTTCTTTTCCATCATGCGATGAATCGTCTGACACATCGCCTCAGGTAGATCACGACGATGGCGGGAAAGTGGTTTTGCTTCCTCCTTCAGGTGCTGAACAGCGACGCTGACGGAGTTCTTACCAGGAAACGGAGGCTGTCCCGCAAACATATGGTAGCACGAAACTCCCAACGAATACTGGTCTGTGTGATGACTGAGCCTCTCGCCCTGAATCTGCTCCGGACTCATGTACCATGGGGTGCCCATCGTCGTTCCAGCCTGAGTCAGGTTCATTTTCTCACTGACATCGTTCAACTGGGCCAGGCCGAAATCTGTGACCTTCGCGACCTCACCACGAGTCAGCATGATGTTCTCGGGCTTAATGTCACGATGTACAACCCCAGCGGCAGAGGCAGCAGACAAAGCTGCTGCGGCATTTTTCATCCACTTCAGGCCGGTCAGAAAATCCGGGGGGCCGTTTCGTTTGACCCATTGGCTGAGGTTCTGGCCCTGCACATATTCCTGCACTATGTAATGTAGATCATCTGCCTGGCCAATCATGTAAACCTGGACAATATTGGGATGGCTCAAGCCGCCAGCGGCACGAGCCTCCTGCTCAAACCTTTGTAACAATGTGTTGTTTTTACCGCTCACCGCATCGTCGCGGAGAATCTTCACAGCCACCGACCTGCCCAATGAAATCTGCTCTGCCAGGTAAACCTCTGCCATTCCGCCGACGCCGAGCCGGCGCAGCAGTCGAAAGTCACCGAGCGTCAGGTCAACGAGGTCACCATGATCATGTCGAAACGTATCGGGCGAGGGGTCGGTCATGCTGATGATTCATTGGTCCACTGAAGAGACGGAATATGATTGCGGATTGCGTAAGAGTGTCGCAGAACGGACAACATCTGTCAGCCCAGCAGACGACCGTATTTTACCGGATGAAGAGACGTTCCACAGGCATTATCTTCGTATTTCGACACGGAAACGTCACTCGCGGTGATGCACAGTTTCGCCAGAATCCCTCATGCATGCCACAGCACCCCATGCCATGCCCTGTCGATCAACGTGTGACGGAATAAACTTTTCGCCGCAGCAGCCAAGAGCCGAACAATCTCCCCAACGAATAACTTCAACTGAAACGCCCCACGGTGAGCTGAATGAGCGACATCTTCGAAAACCTTGCAAAGTCTGACGAAAATTCCGACCAGCAATCCATGTCAACTCGCTGATGGTCGATAAAACCCCCATCGTCCGAGTGTTGCTGCGTTTGTGCAGCCAATTCCGCAGGTTTCCGGCGCAATCTCAATAATGTCTACTGTGCACAAAGTTCGAATTCGTCAACGACTCGGCAAGTACAGAATTGAGAGACGCCTCGGGGAAGGCGGATTTGCGGCCGTCTTTCAGGCAATGGACACAATCATGGGCACACGAGTCGCCCTGAAGATCCCACACAGCACTCATGTTGACGCTGAGCTGCTCAAATCCTTTCGCCACGAAGCCCGTCTGGTCGCCAAAGTCGACCATCCTGGAATTCTTCAGATCAAAGATGCCAGCGTCATTGACGGGCGCCTGGTAATCTCATTTCCGCTTGGGAAAGAAACACTCAGCGATCGACTGTCACGGCGCATGTCACTTGAGACTATCTTTTCGATCAGTGACCAACTGCTGGCCGCTGTGGCTTTCGCGCATCAGCGCAAAGTCATCCATTGTGACATCAAGCCCGAAAACATAATTATGTTTGACGGTTCTGTGATGAAACTTGCAGATTTCGGCATCGCAAAAGTGGCCCGCCAAACCGTTCACGGCTGTGGTACAGGAACGGTCGGTCATATGGCGCCGGAACAGGCAATGGGCCGACCGTCCGTGCGATCCGATGTATTCGCCGTAGGCCTGGTTATCCATCGTATGTTTTCCGGGAAATGGGCCGAATGGCCGTATCACTGGCCACTCAATGGGCACAGCAGGCTGCGAGAACGACTCCCTTCGGCGATGATCACGTGGCTGAAAAAGGCCCTTCAGTTGAATGCCGCTCAGCGGTTTCGCGACTGCGGACAGATGCAGAACGCATTCACCCGTCTGCGTCCCGGTGCACTTCGCTTCATTCAGCAGCAGCGTCTGAAAACCCGCACCAAGAGATCGAACACGGCAAAGCCTGCGGGACACACACGACGAGCAGCCTGAATGGCAAGTGCCGACTCGCCAGAACGCTGCAAGTCGTTGGGACACATCGTTTTACTGCGGATCACGTCAAAAAACCGCCATTGACCGACGGCTCGCTAAACGCATACCATCCGCTAGCGGTGCAGAATGCGCACCCTGCAGGCTTTGTTGTCTTGTTCAAGGATGAACAAATGCGATCCACTGCGGATGACGAACCTAACGTCTTCCCGTTCAAGAACGTCGATCAGCTTCGTGAAGCAAAATCCGTAATTCGCCGGGAGGCCGATGCACTTCAGTCTTTGGCCGATCGCCTTGACGAATCGTTCTGCGATGCGGTGCGTCTGATACAGCAATCCGCTGGCGTTGTCATCGTGACGGGGGTTGGGAAAGCCGGCCTGATCGGCCGGAAGATTGTGGCGACCATGGCCAGTACTGGCATTCGGTCAGCATTTCTGCATCCCACGGAAGCTGTGCACGGAGATCTGGGATGCGTTGCCTCGAACGATGTCGTCCTCGCTCTATCGAACAGCGGTTCATCCGAAGAGATCCTGCGTCTGCTTCCGATTTTTGCAAAACTGAACGTTCCCATCGTGGCCATCACACGCGACGCCAATAATCCGTTGGCGCGGGAATCTCAGGTCGTTCTGCAAATCGGCCATCACGCGGAGGCCGGTAACCTTCAGTTGGCGCCGACCGTCAGCACGACGGCCATGCTGGCAATGGGTGACGCTCTGGCGTTGACTCTTAGCCGGGCAAAGGGTTTCACCGAGGGTGACTTTGCCGTATTCCACCCGGCCGGAACGCTGGGGCAAAAAATCAAACCTGTTCGTGAATTGATGCGTTCCGGCGACCAGCTGCGGATTGCCGCTGACACAGCCACCGTTCGCCAAGTCATGAGCGACCTCAGCAGACCTGGACGGCGCACCGGCGCGGTGATTCTGACAGGACCGAAAGGCGCGATCTCCGGAATCTTTACCGACAGCGACCTAGCTCGGCTGTTTGAACATCGTCGTGAATACCTTGTCGACGAGCCTATTTCGAACGTAATGACCGTCAACCCTACGACGACTCGCCCGAACGTGTTGTTGCTCGAAGCCACGCGACTGATGTCGGAACTCAAGTTGAGCGAACTTCCCGTGACCGACGACAGCGGACGCCCACT